>SKZB01000013.1 GCA_007127615.1 Phycisphaerales bacterium
GATGATCATGCCGACGATGATCGATTCACCGGCAACGAAGTTGCCGAACGCCTCAATGACCTGACCGGCGACGGCGGTGGCCTGCTCCGGCGAGTCGGCGTCGGCGGTCAGGATGAGCCGGGTTGACGCGACATTCAACACAAGGCGGAAGAGCGTCGTCGCCAGCAGGAGGGCCGGAAAGACGCTGAACTCCAGCGGCTTGCCCATGTAAACGGTCGTGAGCAGAATGATCGATGCCAGCGCGATGTTCGCCGAGATCAAAACGTCCATGATCATCGGCGGGAGCGGGATCACCAGCACCACGATCAACAACAGAAACGACACGGGCAGCAAAAGGTGCCGGTGACTGCCGACCCAGTTGAAGAACGCGGGAATCTGAAGTTGTTGCGGTGCCTTGTTCATGTGAGAAAAGTGTTCAGGTGCTTATCCTGCCTTGCGTCCGCTGAGCCGGTAGACATAGGCGAGGATCTCCGCCACCGCCTGATAGAAATCGGGCGGAATCTCCTGCCCGACGCCGACGTCCCGGTACAGTGCCCGCGCGAGCGGCTTGCGTTCGACGATCGGAATGCCATGCTGCATCGCGATCTGCCGAATCCGCAGCGCGAGAAAATCCGCGCCCTTCGCGACAACCTTCGGCGCGCCCATCGCGTCCGGGTCGTACTGAATCGCGATGGAGATGTGTTCCGGATTGGTGACGACGACGTCCGCCTTGGGAACGCTCGATCCGATGCGCTGCATCGCGGCCTGCTGTTGCAGCCGCTGCCGTCGCCGCTTGATCTCCGGATCGCCTTCGGACTGTTTCATCTCATCCTTGACCTGTTGCTTGGTCATCCGCATGTCCTTGGTGTGCTTCCACCGCTGGTAGATGAGATCGAGAATGCCGAGGATCAACAGGATGGCCAGCACGCGCAGGGCGAGATCGAACATCAACCATCCGATCTGGGACAACGACTGCATCAGCGTGAGGTACGGAAGCAGGATGATGGTTTCGCGGTACTGGTACATGGTGATCGAAGAGATCACGACGACGATCAGGACTTTGAGAGAATCGAGCGTGACCTTGACCAGTCCCGAGATACCGAAGATGCGCTGAAAGCCCTTCAGCGGATTGAGTTTGCTGGCCTTCGGGCGGATCGACTTCATCGTGAACAGCCAGCCGACCTGCATGAACACCGCGATGTACCCCGCCAGCCAGCAGATCAGCAGAAACGGCAACAGCACGCGCACCGTGGCCGCGCCGATGAATTTGATGGCGTCCCACGCCTGGTCGGGCCGGAGCGGATCGATCAGCGTTCGCCCGTCGAGAACCTGCTCGAGCACGACCTTGCCCTGTCCGAGCATGCTCATCGCCGCGAACCACACCGCCACCGTCGCCGCGGTCAGCAGCAGCGCGCCGGAGAAATCCTGACTCTTGGCGACGTTCCCCTCATCGCGCGCTTCCTGGCGACGCTTCGGGGTCGGTTCTTCAGATTTTTCGCCCAGATCGTCAGCCATGTCGGTCGTCAGAGCACCCTGTCATTTTGCGGGAACGGGTCAACAAGTCCTGGTCGTGCATTGCTCAGCCAACCGGCTTCGCGGCGAGCAGGTTTCGCGGGTTTACTTCATGCCCATGGCTTCGATCCAGCCGAAGATCATGCCCACCATCTGATCCATGGATTCCATGATGAGTTCGTTGATGATGACCAGCCCGAGCGCGACGATCAGAAATCCCACGAGAATGCGCAAGGGGAAGCCGAGCGAGAGAATATTGAGCTGCGGAACGGTCTTGGAGATGAAGCCCATCGCGATACTCTGCAGAAAGATCAGCGCCAGCAGCGGCGTGGCGACGCGCAACGCCAGCTCGAAAGCCGCCAGCAGCAATCCGGTCAGCAGCGCGATCACGTCCGTATCGACCACCACTCCGCCCGGCGGGACGTGCTCGAAACTGTGCAGCACCGCGAGCACCATCGCTTCGTGACCGCCGATGAGCAGAAACCCTGCGAGCCCCATGAAGAAGAGCATCTGGCCGACCACATCCGCCTCGTCGTCGACCGCGGGATTGTAGAACTGCGCGAAGCCGAGCCCCATCTGCTGGCCCATGACCAGCCCGCCCGTCTGCACGCCCACGAGCGGCAGACTCGCCGCAAACCCGATCGTCAGGCCGATGAACATCTCCAGCAGAATGATGGGCCCGAGCATCCACAGATTGAGCTGCAGTTCGAGACCCGTGAAGTGCGCCGAAGCCAGCAGCGGATACGCAGCCAGACCAATGAAGAACGCGAGCAGCACCTTGATGCGAACGGGGATGATCGGCGAACCGAAGACCGGGCCGTAGATCATCAGCCCGCCGATGCGAAAGACCACCAGCAGGGCCAGTGGAAGGTGAAACTCGATGAGGTCGAATTGGCTCATACATCTCGTACATGGGGCCGGCCGGGCCCGCGGCGGGCGGGCGCGGGGTCAGAAGCCGGTGAACATCTCGCGGGCGAAGTCCGCCATGCGGACCGCAATCCAGTTGATGAGGAAGATCGAGACCAGCACCATGATGACGATCTTCGGGACGAAGCTGAGGGTCTGCTCCTGAATCTGCGTCACCGCCTGAAAGAGACTGATGATGAGTCCGATCAGCAATCCCGCGCCGAGAATCGGAACCGAAATGATCAGCACCTCCATCAGGGCGACTCGAACGGCATCCACAGCGTCAATCATGGTCGATTCCTCACAATTTCGATCCCCGGCACACCAACTCCATCACACGTCGGTCGTGACCACGGAATCACGGCCCGCCGGGCATCGTTGTACTGAACATCTCCGAAGCGACATCCGGCTGAATGAAACTCAACATCAAAGATCCCGCCACGAGCTGCCAGCCGTCCACGAGCACGAAGAGCAGCAGTTTGAACGGAAGCGAAATCAGGACCGGCGGCAACATCAGCATGCCCATCGAAATGAGCATGCTGGCGATGATCATGTCGATCACCAGAAACGGAAGGTAGATCTTGAACCCGATGAGAAACGCGGTCTTGAGTTCACTGAGCACGAAGGCCGGCACGAGGCTCAGCATGTCCACGTCCGCGCGGGTCAGCGAAGCCGGATCGCTGGTGTCCACCCCGCGGTAGTTGAGCATCATGTACACCCCGGACCAGTTCCCGGTCGCCTCGATCTGGGTGAACATGAAATCGCGCAACGGCTGACGCGTCCGTTCCCACGTGGTTTCGTAGTCGCGGACCTCCCCGTCAAGGTACGGCCGCAATCCCTCGCCGTACATCCGCTCGGCGGTCGGCGCCATGATGACGAACGTCAGAAAGAGACTCAGCCCGACGATCACCTGACTTGGAGGCAGCCCCTGCGTTCCGAGGGCCTGGCGGACCAGACCGAGCACGATCACGATCCGAGTGAAACACGTACACAGAACCAGAATCGACGGCGCGAGGGAAAGCACCGTGAGCAGAAGAATAATGTTGAGCGAACTGCTGAGCCCGTCCTCGGTCCCGGGAAGCATGCCGGCGGCTTCCTCCGCCAGTTGGATGGGGTTGATCGCGCCGAAGTCATCCGCGCCGGATTGCCCGACGGCGTGGCCGGTCATCAATGACAACACGCCGGCCGGGATGATCCACCATGCCGAACGCCGCATCATGCTCTGCTCCCCGCCGATGCGCTTTCCCGCCCGAGCATCCGGCGCCACGCCGAGGGACGCCGGGTCAGATCGACCACTTCGATCCCTTCATCCGCATGATCCGCATGGCCCTCCGCCGGATGATGGGGTGACGGCCAGGCCGGGGCGCCGGGACGATCGGTCTTCTCGTAATCGTGATTGAACTGCCGGAGCAGATTTCGGAAACGCGGCGCGTCCCGTTCGGAGGAACCGGACTGGATTCGGCCGAGCA
>SKZB01000033.1 GCA_007127615.1 Phycisphaerales bacterium
CGCGGCGCGAGGTCGCCGAACAGAATCTCGTTGACCGCATGGGCAATCGGCATGTCCACGCCGAACTGCTGCGAGAGTTGATGGACGCTCTTCGTGGTCGGGACACCCTCGATCACCGAAAGCGAATCGCCCAGAATCTCATCCAGTGACTCCCCCCGCCCCAGTCGCTCGCCGCAGGTTCGATTGCGCCCCAGGGGGCTGAAACAGGTCGTCGCCAGGTCGCCGACGCCGGCGATCCCGAAGAACGTATCGACCTTCGCGCCGAGCGCCGCGCCGAGCCGGGCGATCTCGGCAAGTCCGCGGGCCAGGAGCGCGCTCTTGGCGTTGTCCCCGGCTTCGAGCCCGTCCACCATCCCGGCCGCGAGCGCGATGACGTTTTTCGTCGCCCCCGCCACTTCAACCCCCAACGGATCATCGCTGCCGTACACCCGTAACCAGGGCACATTGAACAATTCCTGCACGCGCTCGGCCAGGGCGGGATCCTGCGCCGCCGCGACCATCGTGGCCGGCCGGCGTTCGGCCAGTTCCCGGGCGATCGTCGGGCCGGAGAGCACGACTTCATCGTGCGCCTTCTGCGGATCATCCTGCCCGATCGACTCGATCAGAATGCGTGAAGGCAGGGCCAGCGTTTCGTTCTCAATCCCTTTGGAAACGCTCACGATGGGAATTCCCTCCGGCAGATGCGGCGCCAGACGACACCAGACTCGCCGAATGAACTGGGTGGGAATGGCGTTGACGACCAGCGTCGCGCCGGCGAGTGCGGCGTCTTCGCAGGGCTCACACCGGACGTCCGGGGCGAGGTCGAAGCCGGGCAGGCGGCCGGATCGCCGGGATTGCCGCAATTCATCGAGGTTCTCCGGGAAGGGACCCCAGAGCCGCACCTCGACGCCGCGGTAGATCAGCGCATCGGCAAGGACGAGCCCCATCTGTCCGTCGCCGATGATGGTCACTTTCTCGTGCATGGGAGCAAGACTCCGGGGTGAATTCTTCCCGAACCTGTGAACCGTCCGAACCCCCGCTGCGTACCGTGAGGTGCGAATCGCCTTCGGGCGGTTATCATATCTGCTCCGCAGGCGACCGGAGTCCTCTCCTCACTGCGTGACCCGAACAGAAACCTGGGAGTTCAAGTCATGTCAGAGCTGACGGTGGGAGCCCGTCCCGAAGAACAGTTGGTCAAAGACACCTCGCACGGCGCGGAGCGGCTCGAACGCCGGCTGATCGTCGCCCTCTCCGGCGCGGTGTTCCTGATCGTCTCGGTCATCCTGATGGTCGCGGGCGCGCACACCGATGTCTTTCAGATTCCGGCCCTGATCGGCGCGCTCATCCTTTCGGTCCCGCTCCTGATCGGCGCGTACCAGGAGATCACGCGCGGCCAGCCGTCCAGCGATTCGCTCGCTTTCCTGGCGGTCATGGCCTCCCTGGTCTCGGAGTACTACCTGATCGCGGGCCTGCTCGCGGGGTTTCTCTGGACGGCGAACCTCATCCTGAGCCGAACCGCGTGGGGCGCCCAACGGGCGATTCGCGACCTGGTGGACCTGACGCCGGACGAAGCCCGCGTTCTTGAGGAGGGTGAAGAGCGCACCGTCTCCCAGAGAGATCTTCGAATCGGGCAGACCGTTCGCGTCCGGCCGGGTGAAAACCTCCCGGCCGACGGCCGCGTTGTCAAGGGCTCATCCAGCGTCAATCAGGCCTCCCTGACCGGTGAAGCGATGCCGGTCGAGGTCGAAAACGGGACGGAGGTCTACGCCGGCACGACCAACATGACCGGGCAGATCGACATTCAGGTCACGGCGGTGGCGGGTGAAACGACCATCGGGAAGGTTGAACAGCTCATCCGCGAAGCCGAATCCGCCAAGACGCAAAAGCAGGAACTGATCGAGCAACTGGCCGGATACTACTTCTGGGTCGTGCTCATGATCGCGGGGCTGGTCTGGTTCTTTGCCGCAAAGAGCGGCGACCCCGCCGTTCAGGATCAGGCGGCGTTGCGCGCCATCATCGTGCTTGTCATCACCTGCCCCGGCGCACTTCTGATTTCCCACCCGACCGCCATGGTGGCGGCGTTCGCCGCGGCCGCCCGTCTCGGCATCATGATCAAACAGACGCGCACCCTCGAAGCGGCGGCCAACGTCGATACGGTGGTGCTCGACAAGACCGGCACGCTGACGACCGGTCGATTTGCCGTCAGCCGCCTCGTCCCCGCCGATGGCGTGGAGGGCGCGTCCCTGCTGCAGGCCGCCGCCGACGGTGAACAGAGTTCCAATCACCCCCTGGCCCGCTCGATTCTCGAAACCGCCCGGCAGGCGAAGATGGCCATGCGTCCGGTGGAGAAGTACGAAGAAGTGCACGGCCGCGGCGTAATCTCGACCGTGAACGGCGAGAAGATCTACGCCGGCCGGCCCGAATGGATCATCGACCTGAACCCGCAGGTGGCCGAGCAGGTTCAGAAGGTTGAGTCGAAGATCGAGGGCATGTCCGGTGTGCACGTCATGAGGGAAAAGCAGTACCTCGGTGCCGTCGGACTCGAGGACAAGCTGCGTCGTGATTCCAGGGAAGTCGTTGAACGCATGCGGAACCTCGGTGTGCGCCGCGTGTGCATCTTCACGGGTGACCGGCTCGCCGTTGCCAAACGTGTCGGCAAGGCGGTCGGCGTGGATTCAATCGAAGCCGAATGTCTCCCGGAAGAAAAGCACGAGGAACTCAAGTATCTCATCCGCAAGGGACACCGCACCCTCGTGGTCGGGGACGGCATCAACGACGGTCCGATTCTGGCATCGGCGGATGTCGGCGTCGCGATGGGCCTCTCCGGATCGGATATCGCGACCAACTCCGCGGGCGTGGCGCTCATGAACGACGATCTGCGGCACGTGCCGTTCCTGCTCGAACTCGCGCGAAAGACCCGAAGTGTGATCGCGCAGAACATCGGCATATCACTCATCCTGGCCCTCTTCGGCCTTGTGCTCGCGGCGACCGGGGTCATGACCGGGCCCGTCACCATCTGGCTGGTACCCATCTACTACATCCTCGGCTACATCTTCGTGCTCGGAAACAGTGCCCGACTCGTGCGCTTCGGTGAAGGATTTACCCAGCTCGAGGAAGCCCGCCGCAAGGTCGAACAGCAACGCGTCGCCAAACCGGTGCGTCAGGCCTCGACCTCCCGGCAACTTGCCCCCGGCTGAGTCCTGCGTCAAGGTCAACCCGCGCCGATTGGGCCCGAACGCCCCCGCCATCCCGCGGCCGAAGCTGCGGGGTTTTTTTTCGCTTCTCGCCCCATGGATTCTCAATTCGCCCGGCGCCGGTGGTCGCCCGATGAGTCGCCGGCTTATGATGAGGGAGTGAGTCCAGGATGATTGACCGGCCCTCCCGAGAACATTCCGGTCCATGCAGGCCGGTGTTTCCTGCCCTTCGCGCGATGACGCGGAGGGCGATTTTCGGTTGGAGCGTGCTCATCGTCAGTCTCGCGGGGTGGGGACTCACGGCGTGTGAACGCGGGACCGCGCCCTCCGGCTCGGATGCCAACGAACCGGGTGAGACACGCACCCCCATTGCGGCGGTGGAACTCAGTCGACGTGACCTGTCGCGACAGCTCTCCACTTCCGCGGCGGTGGAACCGCGCGTGCGCATTCGTCTGGCCGCCCGTACCTCCGGGACGATCGATTCCGTCGAGGTGGAGGTCGGTGACCGCGTCCGTGCCGGTGACCTTCTCGCCCGGCTTGACATGTCCGAAGCATTGGCTGAACTTGACCGCGCCCGGGCCACGGAAGCTCAGGCCGAAGCGGTCTATGCCCGGCAGGCCGAACTGCTCGAGAATCGGCTCACCAGCCACTCCGAGTACGA
>SKZB01000149.1 GCA_007127615.1 Phycisphaerales bacterium
AGTAAGTCAAATCATCCCGCCCGAAGACTTCCAGATGGCCGCCGTCCGGGTTGGCGCGGGCGGTGAATGCCTGCCCGCCGTTGCGAGACCAGAGCTGGAGCATGCCGCCGGCTTCATCCGCGTACGCGCTGAACACGGGCGTGCCATCGATATCCCAGAGGTTGAGATCACCGCCGTCCGGGTTGGCCATGGCGCGAAAAACGTTGCGTCCTTCGGCGTCCCAGAGATCGAGTTGACCGCCCGCCGCCGCGCTCGCATCGGCGGCGAAGACCAGTCGGCCGGCGTCGTTGATGATCTCGAACCGTTTCGCCTGGATGACCTCGGGAATCTGCTTCGCGGCCGTTGCGGCCAGGCCCGCTCCGACCAGGAGGAGCCCGGTGACCACCATCGTCAATCGGCGGTAGCGTCGCGTCTGACCACGGAGTTCAGTCATTTCGGTTTCGAGCGAGTTCAGGCGTTGGAGCAGTTCGTTCTGATCGTGACTCATGGATATACACTCGATTGAAGAGATTTCTCTGTGGATTCGGGGGTCGCCGGCGATGCCGGTCTCTTTCCAGTCCATCGGTTGCGGATCGGGCCCGGCTGGAGATTGATTCAACGATCAGCGTCGGGCGTTGCTTGCCGCCGGCATCTCGAAAATCGGCATCGCCGGAACGGATTGATCCCGGGCGATCCTCGACCACGCCTCGGCGTACTGTTGCGCCCGGACGGGCAGGTAACCGGGATACGCCGGCCGGGCCGCTTCCACGACCGCGCGGTCGAGCGTGACGATGCCCACCGCATCGGTGGTCTCGAGCACGATGGTTCCGTTCGGCGCGACGGCAATCGACGGCCCGCCGATCAGCACACTTCCTTCGGGATGCGGCCGGTTGACCGAGAGCACGTACGCCGTGCTGGTCAGTGCGTTGGCGACAAAGACCGGTCGCCAGCGGCCGTACGTCGCCATCTCGGTCGCGCGGGGCGCGAGTATCGCCTCGACCCCCTGCGCGCCGAGCAGGTGAGATCCTTCGGGACGGTTGATATCCGAGCAGATCTGGACGCCGAGGGGCATGGTGAACCCGTCGATGCGGCTCGGCGCGTACTCGCCGGGCACGTAGTGACTGGTCTCCCAGAAGCCCGGCTCTTCGGGCAGATGATTCTTGGCGTAGAGCGCGATCAGTTCGCCGCGGGAACTGAAAATCACCGCGGTGTTGCGTCGATCGCCGGTTGGTGAATCTTTCAGAATCACGCCGCCGAGAAGGCCAATGCCGACCTCGCGCGCGGCCTCGGCCTGCATGAGAAAGCGAGGCCCGCCGGGCGACTCCGCATCCTCTTCCCGCGACTGTTTGTGGGCGGGGGACCAGGGGTTCAACGGCAGCTCCGGCAGCACCGCCAGCTCGGCGCCGCGGGCTTTCGCCTCTTCCAGCCGGGCCCGCAGTCGTTCCGCCGGGCGACTTTCGTAGAAGACATCGCTGATCAGAGCGATCGTCATGGTGGTCGGGTTCGTCATGCGCAAAGCGTACCACTGTTCCGGGCGGCCGGCCTTGAACCGGGCAGCCCGCGGCGAGTGTTAATCCATCGCCGGCCGCCGCGGCGTTATCATGCTGCGGACCGCTTGGAGAGGCCCGATCGTGGCCAGCAACGGAGTGACCGGCCCGTGGAGACCCGCGCCCATCGAGAATTGAAGCGCCTGGCGGTGCAGTATCTGCGTGACGTCGGGGCGTGTGCCGTGGCCACCGAAGTGCGCTGCCCGATCTCCCGGTACCGGTTCGATGCGGCGGGCTATCGGGATACCGGATGCCTCCCGGGAAGCGATCGCCGCCGGCGATGTGAGCCGAGAACACTGGCGGTGGAATGCAAACAGTCGCGCGGGGATTTTCTCCGTGATGTGGCCGGCATCGATCAGTTGTTGCGCCGACAACGTGCATTGCACGCCATGCGCGAATCGATCGAGCGCGAGCGCATTCCCCGGGAAGAGCCGGAGCTCTGCATCCATGACAGTTCTCTCTTTCCCGAACTGGCGGAGTACGACTGCGCGCGGAGTCGCCTGCCCGGCTACCGGCGGGTGCTGCGCCTGATCGAGCGGATCGAATTGCGGCTCCAGCGTGAAACCAAGTTCGAACGATTGCGGCGGTACCGACTCGCGGATGAGCTGTATCTCGCCGCGCCGCGCGGCATGATTCGGCGGCACGAACTTCCGGTCGGATGGGGGTTGCTGGAGTGTCCGCCGCACTGGCTCGATTTCCGGTCTCACCACGACCGCCTTGATGAACCTCCGATGCTGGAAGTGACGGTGCCGGCGCCGGCGCCGGCTCTTTCGTCGCGCGGTGCGACCCGTGCGCGCCTCTTGCGCAACATTGCGGCCGCCGCCACGACCGCGGCGCTTCAACCCCGGGCGATGGCGTGAGCGGTGTGCGTCCGACCGGGGTGATCCCGGCGCGGCCGCTTCGGGGGAGATGTCGAGTTTCCACGAATCCTGACCCGGATGGAGACGGCAGATGAACACGTGCCTGCAATCTCGGAGCGTCGGTTCTCCCAAATGGTCGATTCTCCTGCTCGCCGCGTGGCTCACCGGTCTCGCGGCGTGCGGCGGCCCCGGGGATGAGGCGGCCGACGACAAGAGTACGCCGGCGGACCGTCGGGCGGCGGAGGAAGGCCCGGAAGCCGCGACGGCCGGCGGCGAGCGGGAGGGAGATTCCGCGGACCCGGCCGGGGGACCGGACCCGGCCGACCATTACGATCCCGCGCGCCGGCGATACGAGGTCACCGAAGCGCGGGAGATCGAACTGCCGGATATTGCCCGCGAACCGGAACTGCTGTTGACGGTGCGCGCGCCGGCATCGGATGATGGCGCGCCGTACCCGATGGTGATCTTTTCGCACGGTGCCGGAGGATCGGGAAACGCATTTGAGAACCTGAGCCGTCAGCTCGCCGCGCAGGGCTACGTCGTCGTGCATCCCTGGCATGCCGATTCGATCGACCTGGCGCGCCGCCGCGGCGCGTCCTGGTTCGATGAGAGCCGCGGCATTGAGCAGGTCATCGATCGGGTGGACCTGATCGACCGGATCACCGATGTCCAGTTGATCGTGCGCGAGACCGGCACGATCGCGGAACGGCTCGAGCGTCCGGGGTTGATCGACGCAGCGCGGCTTGGCATGGCGGGACATTCCGCGGGGGCGATGACCACGCAGTTTGCGGCGGGCGTCCGCCTCTTCCCGCCGCGCAGCCGGTTCACGCACGGACTGGTCCAGCCGGTGCCGGAGATCAGCGCGTTCGTGATCATCTCCGGCCAGGGGACGACCCGACCGGCATTGAACGAAGATTCATGGCAGAACTGCCACCGTCCCATGCTCGTGATCACCGGAAGCGCGGATCGGGTTCCTTCCGGCGGCGAGACGCCCGAGAGTCGGCGTCATCCCTTCGAGTACGCGCCGGCCGACGGCACGAAGTACCTCGCGTTCATCGACGGAGCGACGCACGATGCGTATCAGGGAGGGCGGTTCGATCGGCTCCGGGGCGATGCGCCGCCGGAGAATGCCGACTGGATCGAGCGGATCACCGCGCTGCTCACCGTCACAATGATGGATGCTTTCGTGGCCGAAGATGGGGCGGCCCGGGCGTGGCTGGATCAGGGACGGGTGCAAGACGTTCCGGGCGGTGAGCTCGAATGGAAGACCAAATGAGGGAAGAGGGACATGCTTCTCACCGGCTTCGACTCGAAGTACCTCAACACCCTCTACGTCGATAAGAACCTCAACCACAACAACCGTCTGTACCACGCGCTCGACCGGCGGTTCGCGGAACTGCGGAAACGCTTCGACGACTTCTGGGTGTTCAACTGCACGCCCGACCCCCGGAACTGCGGCCTGAAGTCGCTGCCGTTCTACCCATACGAGAAGGCCGTCGAGTACGCCCGCGCCGAGTGTTCAAAGCCGATGGACACGGCCGGATGGTACGATTCATCCAGCAAGGTAAAGTCAGAATCAGACGGCATTTAGAAGTCAACGGTGCGTTCTTCGAGAATGAGCAGATGCCTTGAGAATTCGCGCAAAGCGCGACGATCCAAATCTGAATGATGCGACGAAATCACGTCCATGCAGCGGCCTCGATTCTCTCGGAGATACATCATCTTCCGCCGCGCCAGGCCACGCTTCACCGCCCGCTGCATGATGCCGTCTACTTCATCCCACGACTGATTCAATCGTCGCGATACCGCCAAGGTGCTCGCCTTCTTCAGCCAGTCGATCGGCAATGACTCAGACAACTCCGTGAACGAGGACCCGGCTTCCGCCCATGGCACTGCGACCTGTTTCACGCCATGCTTCGAGCATTTCACCCGCGGCACCTCCGCCACCAGAATCTCCGAAACGGACACGTGTCCAGATGACGCCAAAGTCACCGACGCGTGTCATAGCCCGGCGACGCCTCGCCGCACTCCGGACAGCACAACGACTCATCGCCGTCATGGTCCACCATCACGCGAACCTCTTCTCCTGGCGTGTCCAGTTCCACCTCGGCGATCGAGCACGGTCGGCTCAGCCCGAGAATCTGCGCATAAAGTTCTTTGTCTCTCATACACGCGCCATACCGACCTGCAGAGGCTTGGCGGGGGAAAGTGACTCGCAACGGCCCAGTCCACAAAACGGGGTACCTTTCTAAGCGCGGGGTTGAAGGAATCGAGCAAAGATGTTTGCTTTGCCAACTTCACGGTATACAATCGTCGTAGGTTGCGGAGCAGAAATCCGCAACAAACAATCAGGTGGTCCGTGCTGGAAGATAAATCAAAGGGCAGTTCGCTCCGCCTCCCGGAACACGAGCGAGCAGCCAGTTGATGAGTAAGCCGACTTGGTTTCGCATTTCATGTGCAGAACTCGGTCGGTTTGTCAGTTTTTGGCGGCCGTTGCGTTGTCGCAAAGGAATCGCCGCTGCGCAGGGATGCAACACCGCTCTTACACCCGCTCTATCGAAAGGATATGTCCATGCCACACGAAATGCCTTCCCCAGAGATGCTCTCCTGTATCAAGGCCTGCGGCGAGTGCGCCAGCGTCTGCGCTCAAACTGCCCACCATTGCCTGCACCTGGGCGGAGAGCACGCCTCCCCCGATCATCAGTGCCTGCTCCAAGACTGCAAGCAGATCTGCGGCACCGCCGTGGGCTTCATGGCCCGGTCGTCCCACTACTCTGCAAGCATTTGCAAGGAGTGCGCGGAGATCTGCAGTGCGTGCGCCGACGACTGCGACCGCCTCGCCGACGGCGACCAGCCGATGAAGCAGTGCGCCGAGGTCTGCCGCAAGTGCGCCACGGCTTGCGAGAAGATGGCCAGCGCGACGGTGTGAATTGAACTGGGGTCGTCCGGAAGTTGTGTGGGTCGAATGCACGACGCTTGGTCTAGAATCTGGGGGCTGCGCCGCCAGCCCCCTGACCTGCACCTGTTCTATGCACCAGTCGTTATGAGAGTCGGTTGGGTACCATCGTGTGTTGAGGGCACGGAGGGGGGGCGAGCGCAGCGAGCCGGAGCGGAGTGGCCTCAACACACGTCGCGGCGAAGACCGCCAAGGCGCGCAACCCCGATCGGAGGACCTGCCAGTCGCGCGAATTGCAGAACGGCACCAACTCTCATGAGCCTTGGTACAGCAATTCGGGGCAGGTCAGTAACAACATGCCCGTCAGCGCCGCGTTGAAGCACAACGCCAGCCACGCACCACGCCCCAGCGATCGAGCCACGCCACTTCTTTGAATCCGGGATTGTTCCTGGTGTTTCTTGAAGAAGGCATTGAAGGCCGGGCTTTGCGTATCACAAGCTGGCGTTCTCCGAGAACCGATAGCAAATCTGATTCCAAGGGGCCGGCATCAGGGGCTGGGGAGTGAGGGGTTCACGAAGCAGCCACTCCATTCCGCACGGCCGAGTCCCGTTGGTCGCTGGCCGTGGCACCTCCAGAAACCCGCCAGACCAAGGCACCCGGCGGATGGACGACTGGTGTGCGCGGAATCATCGTGCCACTTTCCGAAGACTCCACTCCTGCTCGGCTTCTCGCTCCATCTTCTCAAGTCGTGTGTAATAGTCTGGAAACTCGTTCAGGTGCGCCAGGGCAATCTTGCCGGTGAGAATCGGATCATCGCCTGTGACATTCGTGGATGAATCGTTCAGGCCGTGTTCCAACTCAACCTCCAGACCCATACGGAACTGCTCGACATCGAACTGGCTCCAATCAATGCCGAGCGTGTCGCCGATTTCGCAGGCTTGTTGTGTGGTGAAATGCTGGTTTGTCGAGGGCGGTTTGGGTGTCATGTTAGTTCTTTGCTCGCTGGTGGTCGTACATTGATGTATCAATGCCTGTTCCGGTATTGCTCTGTTCCAATAATGCCCCGGTGTTTCCAGCACGTTTGATGAGCAGGCGTGAAAGTCATCCACGACCCCAGGCACCCGCAACTGTTATGGTTGTGCGGTGCGTGGTGAGAGACACACTGTTAACAACATCCGGCTTAACTCGTGCGCATGGACGGCGTGCGGAACCCCAGGATCGAGAATGACCATCATGTTCGCCGACATTTTATGCGTCTGTGTCGGTGTCGTCACGGAAATGATGCCGTCTAAACACATTATCACCGCGATGCCATTCGCCTTGTGTTTAGGAAGCCCCGAGTTTTCGTCAAACGAAAACGTCGCAATGGTCACGGCATCGTGTTTAAACACGGTAATCTGCCGATGTCCGTGCGTCGATGCGTGCTCCGCATGAATCTGTTGCACAACGGCGTTGAGATCGATCAGGCGCTCGTCACCCTCGAACCGCTCCGAGGGTCGGGTCCCCATCCGATGTGGATCATCATCATTCATGACTATAACTCACTCTTGTACTCGCGGGCCAGAGTTTGGCTCGTCGGGCACAGGGTCTACGCGCACTTGTACAGCGTCGTGGCTTTGACAAACTGGACAAGCGGGCTGCTTTTCTGGATAACCGGATTGCTTGGTCATGTCGACGGGCTCATCTGCGTGCTTCTCACGGAATGTCGTTACGACGTGAAACCGGTGGGCGCATGACTGGCACGCAAAATCATAACTATCTCGATACACCATTTTCATATACCCTGCTCTAACGGAATGGCGGACCAGTCGCTTCGAGATCGTCCAGCAGGCGGGCGATGAACATTGTTCATTTTCACCACGTGTCTTGTCATACTATCCGGAGTGTCGCGATCCCTGCTCTCACCGATCCCCGTCATTACGGCGTGGCGCTCGGGCGCTGTGCGGCATCGACGTCCGCCTCCTTATGCTCAAGTACTATCCCCGCGTGCTTGTGGGCCTGGGGTCCTGCCTCAAGCAGATCGTGAATGTTCTTCACAAAATGCACGAACGGCACGTACTCGGCGACAAATTTACGTCCGGCCTCGACGTTCTCGTCCTTCTGTGCCCGGGCCTCCATCGTCCGTTGAAACTGCTGGCGGATGCTCTGCTCAACGGCTCGGCCGATCTGCGTCGCCAGTTCATCGACGCTGCCTTCTACAAGGGCCTGATCGGCGCGGGCAATGCCCGCCGAGACGGGAGTGCCGGCGGGGTTGAGGCCGGTGAAGGCGACTCCTTCGCTGGCGCGATGGACGCGGACGAGCGTCTCAAAGAAGAAGCGGTCGGCGAGTTCCCGTGCCTCAGGACTCTGTTCCCGTACGACGAGCGTCTTCTTGAACGTATCGCGGATCTCCTGTTCGTCCTCGGCCGGGATCCACTTGAGCACGCGAGTGACGTCGCCTTCTTCAAGGGCGGCCTGGGCATCGACCACCACCGGCCCGTCCATCTGGTCACAGTGGGCCCATGCGAAGGATCCCGCCAGCAACATTAGCAAAAATATTCCGGCAATCGTGATTGAACTGTTCAATTGAGTTTGTGTCGACATGGGCTTTGTCCTTTGATTGTCTGAGAGGTTGATCACGCGAACAGATGGAAGGCTGAATAGAAAATCTGATTCCAAGCGGGCCGATGTCAGGGGCTTGGGAGTTCGAAGTCAATTTTTTCTTTCTTTGTCGGGGTTTCGATCGAGGTCTTCCGAAAAGTGCGCACCTACAGCGCTCGATCGCTCTCACTTCAAGGATCAGGACTCGACGAATGACGCCGCTTCATCCAACCAGCGTAAATCGCATGACATGTGCGATCTACGCCAAAAACGACATAAACCGACATGTTCAAGCACCCACCGAGGGGTGCTTGAACGTATCGGCTTACGCTTTGACCAGCCCCGCATCAATAGGAGAGGCTCTTCAAATCGTCTTCCGGCGACTGATGCCAAAAGATCGTCGAGTGGGGCGAATACGAATCATCCACTCCACTCATTCTGAACCATGCATCCTCAAACTGATAATGCAAGAAAAAAACACGCAAAATTCAATAGTTGTTCTCGTTTACGCGGGGTACGGCAGAGCATCACTGCCTACTGACTCAGGGCAAAATGGGATCAGAATTACCTCCTCAAGGTCCTCGCCGCTGGACAATGCGATTGCCGGGCCTACAATCGTCTTCTATGGTACGAACAACGTCTCGACACCGAGTTTCAAAGGCATCAGCCCTTGTCCAATGCGTCAAGTACGATATCGGGTCGGGACGCGAAGCCACCGAGGTTCCCGATGTCACCCCGGTGCAAGTGATCGACTTGATGGTCACAGAAAGCGACCGCCATGCCTACCAGCACAACTGCGTTCGTGAGCACGTATCCGCCCCGCCTGTGCGGGATAGCAACGTTTACGCGAGATCTTTCGCAGGCCATTGCCGCTGCCGACCGGAATGTTGGAACAACCATCTTGGCGATGACCGACACGTCCTATCCTGAAACATGTTCCGACATTGTACGCTTCCAGATTCGGCGCGGCGTCAAAGATGACTACGCCATCGCCGCTGATCTCGTGAACTACAGCGACATCAGGTTGGTGTCGATTCAACACGAGTACGGCATCTACGGCGGCGAAGACGGCCATCACATTCTCGACTTTCTCACTCGCATTCGAGTCCCTTCAATTGCCACGTTGCACACGGTGCTCAGATCGCCGTCGCGAATGCAGCGAACCATTGTGGAAAAAATAGCGCAGCGCTGCGCCCGACTCGTCGTCATGAGCAGAATCGGCATGCGCCTTCTCACCGAGTCGTACAATGTGCCCGCTGACAAGATTGCGATGATCCCGCATGGCATTCCCGACCTGCCGCGCGATGACACCAAGCAGCACAAGGAGCGCCTCGGCGCAGCCGGACGGCGGCTTCTGCTGACGTTTGGCCTGCTTAGTCCCAACAAGGGAATCGAAACCGTCATCCGCGCCTTGCCGGCACTCGTGAAGCAATTCCCCGATCTGCTCTACTTCGTCGTCGGCGCCACCCATCCGGAAGTCGAGCGCCGCAACGGCGAGGAATATCGCCACGCACTGGAACGCGAAGCGCACGCGCTCGGCGTGGCGGACCACATCGTCTTTCGCAATCAGTTTGTGTCGTTCGAGGAACTATGCGGCTACCTGCAGGCCGCCGATGTCTATGTGACGCCGTATCTGAACGAGGCCCAGAGCACCAGCGGCGCACTGGCGTATGCGATGGGTGCCGGCACTGCGGTCGTCTCTACGCCGTACTGGCATGCCCATGAACTACTCGCTGATGGGCGAGGACGTCTCTTCCCAATCGGCGATTCCAACATACTTGCAACCACGATCACTTCGCTCTTTGCGAACGAGTCCGAGCTCAAAGCGGTGAGTGACGCAGCGTATGACTTCACCCGCCCAATGATCTGGGCGCGAGTGGGTGAAGCGTACGCAGCGTTGGCCGAAGAAGTGCTCGAGGAGGCAGCGCGGCATCACAATGATCGCGCGCTGCCCACGCTTGTACCCGTGCCGACCCGCGATTCCAGCATTCCCGAACTGCGTCTCGATCATCTCTTGCGCCTCACCGACGACACCGGCATCATTCAGCACGCCACCTTCTCAGTTCCCGCGCGCAGCACCGGCTACTGCGTCGATGACAACGCCCGGGCACTGCTCGTCGCCCTGCTCACCCATCACATCACCGGATCCGCCGACGCCAAGCGCCTCATCACCATGTACCTCAGCTTCCTGCACCATTGCCAGCGCGATGACGGCCAGTTTCATAACTTCGTCGATTACAATCGCGTCATCGAACCCCACATTGGTTCGGAAGACTGTATCGGCCGGACCCTGTGGGCGCTCGGCTCGGCGGCGTATCTCGCGCCTGACGACGGCGCACGGCGAATGGCGCGCCAGATGTTCGATCACGCCGTCAAGCCGGCCCTCGGGTTCGGCCCGCGTGGCCAGGCACTCGCCATCATGGGACTCGATGCCATCCTTCGCGATGAGCCCGGCAACACGTCCGCGCGCACAACCTTCGAAACGCTTGCAGGCAACCTCTGTCAGCGCTTTGAAAACGAAGCCGATGTACAATGGCAGTGGTTCGAGCCAACGCTGACCTATGACAACGCCATGATCCCCTTGGCGCTTTTCACTGCATTTCGCCAGACTGTTGAACAAGAGCATCTTCACGTCGCCACCGCGTCGCTTCACTTCCTCGAAGAAGTCTGCTTCGAGGGCGACCGTCTGACGCTCATCGGAAACCGCGGCTGGTACGGACGCAGCGCGAGTGTCGCCTCCGGAAAGAAGCCGGCGGCCGATGAGCAGCCGATCGACGCTGCCGCCTTCGTGCTCGCCTTCCGCGGCGCCTTCCGCGCCACGGGTGATCGCAGGTATGTCAGGCGCATGCGCCAATCGTTTGACTGGTTCCTCGGCGCCAATCGCATGGGCATCTGCATGTACGATTTCACTACTGCAGGCTGTCGCGACGGCCTGGGCATCCACGAAGCCAGCCAGAACCAAGGCGCCGAGAGCACCGTCTCATTCCTCACCGCGCTGCTCGCCATGCTCGACATCGGCGGCCCGAATGAGCCGACGGGAGAGCCGCAGTCAGCGGCGAAGATGACGAGGCGAAGCTCGCTCGAAGCCGTCAGCGTATCGGCTTCGGAGTGACTTCTTGAAATCACGGTGCCTGGGTGAGTCGTCCTCAGCGACGGGTCGATGCCGGCAAGAATCGCCGGATCGACTAAGCTGATGGTCACGCTAGGGGTGGCGGACGGTCGATGTTCTCTATGGGAGACAGTGCTGAAACCAATGCCACAACTTGAGGTCACCAGGACAAATCATCGATTTCTGCCCGATCCACGCCGTGTTATCGCCAAGCCGCATTTGCCCGGCGAGGAGGCATACACGCCGGATGGCAAGTCGCGTGTAAAGGCCGTGCTGGAGCGGATTCTTGCCATCCCCGATGCGGAGGTGGCGGCGATCGTCGCTGACGTGCTGCACAACTTCTCGCGCCGTCATCATGACTTCACAAAGGTGCTGCACAACCATTTCCAAATGGTTGCTCATCATCTTGAGCAGGGTGCCGAACTCACTGAAGACCGACGCCTCTTGATCGGCGCGTACTTCACGCATGAGTATTCGATCGAGGCCGCAGCGCTGTTCAATCCTTCGATCGTGCCAGCCCCTGATCAGACCAGCCTGGCACCCGGAAGTCAGCGCTTCATCATGAGCGTGCGCGCGGTGGGTGAAGGCCACATCTCATCGATCGGGTTTCGCAGTGGTGTTCTTGATGATCGCTGCATGCTCACGTTCGATGAGGTCAGCAGGTTTGCCATCACTGGGCGGCGCACGAGGCCGCTGTATGACAAGCACCTGTTCGGCTTGAAGCTTGCGGAACTCGAGGCCGACAACGAGATCGCAGCGGTGGTGCTCGAGCCGCTACCGGAAGAGTTTTCGTTCGAGGAACTGGAGCAAAGCTTGTCGCTCTTTGAGGCGAAGCACGTGTTTCCCGAAATCGTGGCGTGCGAGACGACGAAGTTGATTCACTTGCTGGCGATGTCGAATTATATATCAATGTATCCGCGTGAGTCGCCGTTGTCGGAGCGTGTGTTGTTTCCTGCCGGGCCGAAGGAGTCGCAGGGGATGGAGGACGCGCGCTTCGTGCGCTTCGTGCATGATGATGGTTCAGTGGTGTATTACGCCACGTACACTGCGTTCAACGGGTTTGAAGTGCTGCCGCAACTGATTGAAACTGCGGACTTTACATCGTTTCGTGTCGCCACGCTGAGTGGCCGCTTTGTGCAGAATAAGGGCATGGCACTGTTTCCGCGCCCGATTGATGGCAAATATGTGATGCTGGCACGTTCGGATCGGGAGAACACATACCTGATGCGCTCAGACAATGTGCGATTGTGGAACGAGTCGCAGATTCTTCACGCGCCCCAGCAGCCATGGGAGCTGATTCAGATCGGCAACTGCGGCTCACCGATCGAGACCGAGGCGGGCTGGCTGGTGCTCACACACGGCGTCGGGCCGATGCGCCGCTATGCTATCGGCGCGATGCTTTTGGATCTGGGCGATCCCGGGCGCGTCATTGGGCATCTGGCCGAGCCGTTGATGGCGCCCGAGGAAGACGAGCGCGAAGGGTACGTGCCGAATGTGCTGTACTCATGCGGCAGCATGGTGCATGCAGGTCAACTGATACTTCCTTACGGATTCTCTGACGGCGGCATCAAGATTGCAACGATTCGACTGCCGGACCTTCTCAATCTCCTGTGATGTGGCCCGTTCGCGCCCCGGCCCAAGTCGTCGGGCACTGCCCTTCTTTCTGGCGAATCACGCAGCTGTTCGCCCATGTGGTTGAACGGCCCCTCAGCGTCGATAACCGCCAAGGTCGATTTGCAACCACCGGAAGGTTTTCGGAAGCGAGCGTGTCTCTATTCCTCGAATCCGGTCTCTACGAAGACCGTTACGACCTCACTATTGCTCAGCCGGTTGCAAATCCGACCGGCCCCACGGTTCAAGCTGAACGCCGCCGAGAGACCTCGGTGGCGTTTTGCGTTCAATCGCACTGGAATACAAGGGTTTGCGCGAGGCGGCTATCCGCCAGCACCGGCGTCATGTGATCGAGCGTGGCGTTGACGGCGGCCTCGGTGACGGGCGAGACGTTCTTCCCCTCCGAAGCAGCGCAGCGGCCCTTCCTGAGCCCCCCGACCGTCGTCAGGGCCGCGTGAACCTCATACGGCACGAGCCCCTCGGAAACTCCCCATTTCAGAACGCTCCGAACCCGGCTGATCTGCCGGTTGATGCTGGCCCGTGTCCATCCCCGATCGATCATCGACTGCCGGAGCGCCTTGAGCATGGTCGGACCGAACTCACGAGCGAGCACGTTTCCGAAGCGCTCACGGACGATCCGGCAGACGGTTCGGTAGTGCAGGTACTCCGTGCTCGGCTCCCCGTCGTCCTGGCGGTAGTAGTCCCGCGCGTACGCCTCAAACGCGAGAATCAATTCGGTGATCGTGATCGCGGCCCGGGCCTCGGGCTCCGGAGGCAACCGGCGGTCGCTGGCCAGCCAGTCCTGCACGAGCTGGTTGTACTTCGCGACGCTCTCCGGGGTGCCGTACTTCCCGCAATACCGGCGCTGGCCGGCGAGCTCTACGAACCCCTGCCCGGTCCCTTTGTGAAGCCGGTAGGACGGCACCCGCTTCGGGGCCGGCTTGACGGTGGTTGCGCCGCGCTTCTTCGTCGTCGCTGTCTTCGGTTGTGCTGATCTGGTCTGCTGCTTCATCGGAACGGCTCCATGATCTACCGGGTAGTACTACCCGGTCTTTTCAAGGTTGCGCCGCTCCACCGCGTCGGTGGGTATCACGTAAGTCCGTGAT
>SKZB01000366.1 GCA_007127615.1 Phycisphaerales bacterium
TCCGCTGCACGGACGGCAGAGTTCACACCGCGCAAGGTGCCGCTCCATCCAGCAACGGTCGTTCGAGCGATCACCCGAAGAACCGTTCATCAGCACATCGACAAAGTCATCCCAGTCGTCCATGGTCAGGCCGATCGCGGCCATCTCCTGTTCGAGGCTCAGGATCGTACCGTCAACCGGCTGATTGGCGCAGGCGCCCCACGATTACAAAAGAGTCTGTCCGGTGCAATTCCTTTGGGATCTTCCGGAAATCGTGTCGGTGACGAGTGACCCTGGCACCTCCCCTGGCGGGCTTCGCCGCCGCCCCCCTTCGGGGCTTTCACCGCCGTGCGCCTCCCTGCCTCCGCCCCTTCGTCGCTTCGTCGCTCCGTGCCTTCGTCCCTCCGTGCCTCCGTGCCTCCGTGCCTTTCCTGACAACCTCTCATCCGTGCGGGTCACCCACACCACTTCCTGAAGACCCTCTCCTTGTTCAAGATTCTTCCCTCACGCCGAGGCGGTGGCGGGTTTCGGCGTGGGGGCGGGTTCGGCTTCGCCCGGCGACTTCGAGGTCGGGTAGCTGATGCGGCTGTGGTGAATCGCGCAGAGCCGGCTGATGATGGCGTCTTCGATGAGCGTCAGCTCACGGAAGGTCAGATCGCTGTGATCGAACTGACCGTCCATGAGACGTTTGTGGGAAAGCTCGCGCACGAGACTTTCGATCCGCGCGGGGTTGGGCTCGGCCATGGCGCGGGTGGCGGATTCGACGGCGTCGGAGAGCATCATGATCGCCGCCTCTTTCGTGCGCGGCTTGGGGCCGGGGTAGCGGAACTCGACTTCGGTGACCGCGGACTTCTTCGACGCCTTCGTTTTCGCCGCGTGGTAGAAATACTCCACGAGGGTCGTGCCGTGGTGGGCTTCGATAAAGTGAATCAGGGACCGCGGCAGGCCGTACTCCCGCGCCAGCTCCACGCCGTCCTTCACGTGCCCGACGATCACGAGCAGACTCATGGCGGGGCTGAGCTTGTCGTGCTTGTTCACGCCGCTCGACTGATTCTCCACGAAGTAATCGGGTTTGTTCATCTTTCCGATGTCGTGGTAGAGCGCGCCGACATAGACGAGCAGGCCATCGGCGCCGATGGCGTCGGCGGCGGCTTCGGCGATGTTCGCCACCTGAAGCGAATGGTTGTACGTGCCGGGGGCCTTCTGCTGAAGTTGCCGGAGCAGCGGCTGCTTGGGATCGCGCAGTTCGGCGAGCGTCATGCCGGTCGTGATGCCGAACATCTTTTCGATGCTGGGCAGGATGCCGAGCACGATGAATCCGACGGCGAAGGCGGCGCCGCCGGCCCAGCCGGCGTTCCAGATGATCTGCTGCGCCACGCCGGGAACGATGGGGTATTCGTAAAGGCCGACGAGCACCGCCCCGACGGTGAGAATGACGGCGGTCACGCCGGCGGCGCGGATCAGACTGTTGCGGTGACGCACGTCGCGCAGTTGGAGGATCATCACGCCGGCGCCGGCCACGAGCAGCAGGAACCACGCGACCCCCTGCGTGAGGGCGAGGGTGACAAACGCGCCCTGAATGGCGGCGAGGAACAGCGCGAGGCGCTGATCGTAAGCGAGCTGCAGAACGATGACGGCGAAGAGCGTCGTGCCGATCGCCGCGGCGTAGAGCACCGGTGGCGCGTGCGAAGCGATCAGGATACTCAGGACGAGCATGCCGGCGAGCATGGCGACCATCGCGGAAAGTCGCAGCGCATTGCGCGTGATGCGCGGGTAGGCGAGAATGATGTATCCGGCCAGAAAAATGCAGAGAATCGCCAACATGCCGGCGATGCCGACGCGCGGCAGCCAGCGGTCCGCCAGCGATGCGTTGGCGGCGAACTCCTGCGACTCGGTGAGAACGTTCTCGTAGGTTCCCGCGGAGAGCATTTCGCCCCGGCGGTAGAGCACCTGGCCCGCTTCGTGGGCGACCATCACCGGCTCGACTTCCGCGGCGGCCATTTCGGCCCGCCGTTCGGTTTCGGCCGAATCGTACTGGAAGGTCGGCTGCGGATCGGCGAGCAGCCGCGCTTTGACGGAGGGCGCGACGGACTCGGGGAAACCGGCGGCCAGAATGAGTTCACGAATCCGGGCGAGGGAATCGCTGCGCATCTCGCTCCGCAATTCGATCGGTTCGGCGCGAAGGGGTGAGATGACCGTGCCGTCGGGCAGGACCAGCGCGCGGTTCAGGGTGGTGGTGTAGACCTGGAACTCCTGGCTGGAGAGCAGCGGGCGGCGGCGGAGGTGTTCTTCGATCAGCCGGGTGGTGTAGCGCCGCCACGCGTCGCTCGCTTCGCCGTCGGTGATGAACTCCTGAATGGCCGGGAGCGAGTCTTCGGTCAACTGAAACTCACGGATCAGTTCCGCGCTGATCTCTTCGATCGCCTCAACCCCCTCGAGGGCCCGGGGCAGACCGGTGATGGCCACTTCGAGCCGTTCGAGATTGGATTCGTTCAGCCGGTAGATGCGCGGCGCCGCGCGGGAGGCCTCCTCGCGCCGGGAGCGGGTCGCGCCGACGTCCTCGACCCGGTAATCGACGCGCTTGAGCTGCGTCTCGGTCATGATCTGACCGTCCCGGACATAGATCTGATCCCGGCCCCACCAGACGATGACCGTGGCGGCGATGAAGAGCACCATGAGCAGGAGCACGGACTTCAGCAGCTCCGGCCGGGCCAGGATCGCGTTGAGACTGACCCCGGACTTGGGCAGAATTCGTCGCAGCTCCTCACGACGGCGGCCGGACTTGGGCCCCGTGGCGCGAGATTTGTGATTCGAACGACTCATCAAAGCTGTCTCTCCACCCTGGGCCGCGTCCGCCGATCCGAAACGCGCCACGGGAAGCGAACACCATATCGGCTCACCGGGCCCGGGCATACAGCCCGATGACACATTTTCGGACCACCGGCCGCGAAGACCTCAAATCCGATCAAAAACCGATCGGACGGCGCGGAGGCCGAAAGGTAATCTTAGGCCGTCTTCGGCGAAATCCGAATTGCCGCCGTAGACGAATCGACCAATGTTTATTTGATTCAGGGTGTGACTGGAGACACACGTTGTTCGAAACCCCCCGCGGCAGAGGTCCGTATGGCACCCGCCACACCGAAGCGGTACGCTGGCAGACCATGGATCGGCTTTCCCTCACTTGGCTCTTGCGGCAACCTCTGAGAGGAGATTCTCTGGCAGTGCTTCTGGTGCTCGCCGGGCTTACCGTTTTTAGCATTGGCTGCGCACCGGATCCCCCGGCCGCCGAATCAAACCTGCGCTTGACGGAGGATGAGGCCAAACTCCGCTGGACGATCGATGACCGCGACCGCGAACCGATCCTCGAAGCGATGCGGTCGGTCGCGCCGGACCACTCGCCGGGCCGCCGTCCCGGACCGGCTCCGCACGGCGTGCGCTGGTCGGACGTCCCCGAAGCCGCGTACTACGCGGCGATCGAATCGGAGATGGTGATCCTCCGCACCGAACCCGGTGAGTACGAGGCGATCGAGCAGGTGGACGAGTTCGTCTTCACCCTGCGGACGATCGACGATCAGCCGGCGACGTTGACCGTGACCCGCCGCCCCGAGCCGGAAATCGTCGGGGTTCACGCGGTCTGCGGGGTCTTTGGCGATCGCGATGACCGCGCCCGGGAATTGCAGCGTGCGTTCGATCGCAAACTCCGCGCTTTCGGCCGCAAACGCGCGTGGAACTGAACCGGCGGGTGATTCGCCGGCCGGAGCCGGAGCCGACCGAGGTGGCGGGTTGTTCAGCGCCCGTCCCTCACCCCGGCGGCGATCGTTCTTCCACGAACCGTAACGA
>SKZB01000060.1 GCA_007127615.1 Phycisphaerales bacterium
CGATCGGCTGGATCGGCCGGTCGCGGTATCGGCGCCGGAAGGCCATGATTCGACGTCTCTACGGCCAGACGCCGCTCTCCGTGCCGGAGCGGGATCGGTCCGATGCCGCGCCTCCGGATTCGAGATGATTTTTTCCCGAACAACGGTGCGGACGACGTGCGTCTCACCTTCGCTTGAGAGGCGCAATCCCGTTCCGTAAGATTCTCCTGAAGCGCCGCGGTCGTGGGCGCAGTCAGGGGCGAGGTGGATGAGCATCGTGGCGATTGAGCATGGAGGCGGTTCGTGGCGGAGACTCTGGTCAAGTTGGCGACGCTTCTGGCCCCGGACGCTTCAACGGCAATCCGAAAGCGCGGCCGGCGGTATTTTGAAGACAACCGCGTTTCAGCGCTTGCGATCCGGGCGGGTGGGGTTTCGGCGACCGTGGAAGGCGAATCACGCTACCGCGTGAACATTGATGCGGCTCACGAGCCGGAGATGAGTATCGGGCTGCTCGCCTCGTGCAACTGTCCTTACTACGCCGACCGCGGGGAGATCTGCAAGCACATCTGGGCGACCATACTTAAGATCGACGCCACCGAGAACGCGAAGGCAGCGCTCGGCCTGGATGACGCAAACGAGGTCGGTCTCGATCCCGCGGAAGACGAACTGCCTGAGATTGAGATCGAATCATTCCTGCCGGCGCGGAATCCGCTCGCGCCAGCACCGAATCACCGGAACCTGAACCCGGCCGCAAGCCGGAAGGCCGCCAAACCCGGGGCCCCCACCTGGAGATCGCTGGTCGACCGGATTGCCGGACAGAGCTCTGGAAACAATCACCGCCCGTACAACGCGTGGCCGGACGAGCGCCAGATCATCTATGTGATTGATCTGGCTTCAACCCGATCACGCGGGCAACTGACCGTGGATATCTTCACCCGCCAGCGCAAGCGCGATGGTCAGTGGGGCAAGCCGCAACTGCGGAGCATCAAGCCGCACGAAGTCGATCGCCTCCCGACTGCGGAGGATCGCGCCGCGCTCAGGTTGATGCATGCCGGCACAGATTTCAGCCGCATGAGTTGGCGGTACGGCGGCGGGGACTCGCAGTTCACCTTCGGACCGGAACTGCAGACGGCGGTCGTCGAGGCACTGATCAAGACCGGCCGTTTTTTCCTGGTGGGTCAGAACGATGAGTTTTCACCGGAGACCCGGCCACTGCAGTGGGATGACGGCGGAGCGTGGACGTTTCGAATCGGCATTGAACGCGAATCACGTGGAGACAAGTCGTTTGAGCTGCGCGGTTCTCTTCATCGCGGCGATGAGGAACGGGCGCTGACCGAACCCGACATGCTGACGGCGGGAAAACTCGTCTTCATGGACGACACCGTCGCCCCGCTGGACGATGGCGATGCGTTCGAGTGGATCGCCCTGTTGCGTCAACATGGAACGGTCCGGGTACCGCCCGGTGAGATTGATGATCTGCTTGAGCGTCTCTGCATGATGCCGCGGCTGCCGGAGATCGAGTACGCCTCCGAGCTTCGCGTTGACATCGTCCGGGGGCGACCCGAACCGTGTATTCGCATCTATCAACCCCGGCGCCAGCCGTGGGGGCGAACCCAAGGCATGGCCAATGAGCTTCACGCGGATTTGTCGTTCAAGTATGACCGCGTCACCATCAGCTCCGCAAGCACGCAAACGGGTCATTACGAGCGGGAGCAGGGGCGGATCATCCGGCGCGACCATGCCGCCGAGGAAGAAGCCCGATGGCGCCTGCAACGCCTGGGCTTTCGAACTCCGTCGATGGACACACGTGAGGACGGTGGCGAGCTGGTCATCACCCGGCGCCACGTCGCTGCGGCCATCCGTACCCTCATTGGCGAAGCATGGCACGTGGAGGCCGAGGGAGCGCTGTACCGAACATCCGGATCGCTGGAACTCAACATCACCGCCAGCGGCGTCGACTGGTTCGAACTGAACGGCGAGGCGAGCTTCGATGATCAGAGCGTTTCCCTGCCCACGCTGCTCCGGGCGCTCAGCCGGGGTGAAGCGTTCGTCAAACTGGGCGACGGCAGCGTGGGCATGCTGCCCGAGGAGTGGCTCAACCGCTATGCCGGGCTGGCGAACATCAGCCAGCCCGACGAAGACGGACGCATGATCATGCGGTCCACGCAGATCGGATTGATCGATGCACTGCTCGATCAGATGCCCGAAGTGAGCTTCGATGAACAGGTCGCCCGCGCCAGAAAAAGACTGAGAGGTTTCTCCAGAATTCGCCCGCGGAAACAGCCGCGCGGGTTCAAGGGTGTGTTGCGTCCCTATCAATGCGACGGTCTCGGCTGGATGCACTTTCTTCGCGAGCTGGGATTCGGCGGATGCCTCGCCGATGACATGGGGCTCGGCAAGACGGTGCAACTGCTCGCGCTGCTGGAGCAGCGCCGACAACAGCGCCGGCGCGACCGGGGGAAGACGCCGCCATCGCTCATCGTCGTGCCCCGGTCGCTGCTGCACAACTGGGAGGCCGAAGCCGGCCGGTTCGCGCCGAACCTGCGCGTCCTCAACCACACCGGGCCGGAACGTTTCTCCGCCGGTTCGGGCTGGAAGCCGCCGTCCGGGAAGCCCGTTTCGGCGAAAGCGAGCTCACATTTCACTGACTACGACATGATCCTGACCACCTACGGCACGTTGCGGCGGGACGTGGCCGCAATCAGGAGCTTCCACTTTGATTATGTCGTCCTTGATGAAGCGCAGGCGATCAAAAATGCCGCCACCGCCTCGGCGAAAGCATGTCGCCTGCTGCTCGCCGATCACCGGCTGGCCCTCTCGGGGACGCCGATCGAAAATCATCTCGGGGAGTTGTGGAGCTTGTTTGAGTTTCTCAATCCCGGCATGCTTGGCGCCGATGCGAAATGGATCGATCGTGCGGCCGTCAACGGTGGCGGCAGGAGTCACCACGATGATCAACATGTGGAGAACGATGAAACACGTAAAGACAACGGCGCGCAGCGCGAAAACAATCCGGCGCACGAACTTCTCGCCCGGGCCGTTCGACCATTCGTGCTGCGGCGGACCAAGCAGCAGGTCGCCGGCGACCTGCCGGAGAAGACCGAACAGACCCTGTCCTGCGAGCTGAAGCCGAAGCAGCGCAAGTTGTACGACGAGCTGCGCGATCATTACCGCGCGTCGCTCATGGCCAGGGTTGAGTCGATCGGTCTGAAGCGATCAAAGATCATGGTGCTCGAAGCGCTGCTGCGACTTC
The DNA here is from genome assembly GCA_007127615.1 of Phycisphaerales bacterium. Taxonomy (GTDB): domain Bacteria; phylum Planctomycetota; class Phycisphaerae; order Phycisphaerales; family SM1A02; genus SKZB01. The sequence continues at coordinate 3,233 of SKZB01000060.1, forward strand.
GTCAGGCCGCCTGCCATCCCGGGCTGGTCGACCCGAATCATGCCGATGCGCCGAGCGCGAAGCTGGATGCCCTCATGCCGCAGTTGCGCGAAGTGATCGACGAGGGACACAAGGCGCTGGTGTTTTCACAGTTCACGAGTTTTCTCTCGATCGTTCGCAGGCAGCTGGATGCAGAAGGAGTGCGGTATACATACCTCGATGGCCGGACCCGCAATCGCGCCGACCGCGTGCGCGAATTTCAGGAATGTCCTGATTGCAAGCTTTTCCTGATTTCGCTGAAAGCGGGGGGGCTGGGATTGAACCTCACCGCCGCGGAGTACGTGTTCCTGCTCGATCCGTGGTGGAATCCTGCCGTGGAATCGCAGGCGATCGACCGCGCTCACCGCATCGGGCAAAAGCACCATGTATTTGCCTATCGGATGATCGCACGCGACACGGTCGAGGAGAAGGTGCTGGAGCTGCAGCAGTCCAAGCGGGCGCTGGCCGAATCGATCATCCGCGCGGATCAGAACCTCATTCGAACGCTGACGGTCGATGACCTTCGAATGCTGCTGGCCTGAAGCGATTCGCTCA
>SKZB01000195.1 GCA_007127615.1 Phycisphaerales bacterium
GGACCGAGTCCATGGGTCATCGCGCCAGGGCAACTTTGAGCGATGCCTATTCGCGGCACGAGGCGTGCGAGAAGTGGCGCGAACTGCTTGAGTCCATTACCGGCGTTCGGTCATCGTCCCCGGACACTTCGGGCCAGGTCGAGGCGGCGGCTCAGGATGGGCACGGATCACCCCGATGAGTCGACACCGGCCCGAAAACCCGGCGCACGTGCGGCCGCTCAGCCGGAGAAACCGCCTTGGCCGCGCCCTCTGGTCCGTTCTCTGGACGGTTCTGTTCCGACCCTCCCCGCGCCCGGCGCACCGCTGGCGAAACCTCATGCTGCGCCTCTTTGGTGCGCAACTGCATCCAACTGCCCGCGTGTATCCCCGCGCGAGAATCTGGGCGCCATGGAACCTTATCATGGAAGAAGGGGCGTGCGTGGCCGATGATGTGGACGTGTATTGTGTGACCACTATTCGGATCGGCGCCCACGCGACGGTGAGTCAGTATTCATATCTCTGCGGCGCGACCCATGACTGTGACGACGTTGCGCATCCCCTGGTACCCGGAGCCATCACGATCGGACGACGCGCATGGGTTGCGGCCGATGTGTTCGTCGCCCCCGGGGTGACGATTGGTGAAGGAACGGTGGTCGGCGCGCGATCCGGTGTTTTTTCGAATCTACCGGCCTGGTCGGTGGCGTCCGGGACGCCCGCTCAGGTCCGGCGCAAGCGGGGGATCGGCCCGCAGGACTTCGGCGAAACCGAAGGCCGGAAAGTCCGAGAACCGTGAGGATTTCGGGATTGCCGCTAAGATCGGGATCGGTCACAGCCCGGGGTTGCCGAATTGGTTTAAGCACGCAGGAGATTTCGTTCGCATGGCCACCATTGATGTCCTGATCATCACTTACAACGAGTCGCTCAATCTGCCGCACTGCCTGAGGGCATTGCGCGGATGGACGAGTCAGGTGTTTGTGATCGACAGCGGTTCGACCGACGGGACGCAGGACATCGCGCGCTCGTTCGGCGCGCAAGTTGTTCATCACGACTGGCCGGGATACGCCGAGCAGAAGAACTGGGGGCTCGATCATCTGCCGTTCGAAGCGGACTGGATTCTGATTGTCGATGCCGACGAGGTCATCACCGATGACGTTCGCAAGCGCCTGATTGAGATCACCTCGCGGCCTGCCGGGGAAGTGCCGGAGAACGGCTTCTTCATCAACCGATTGACGTATTTCATGGGGCGACCGATTCGCCACTGCGGGTATTTCCCCAGCTGGAATCTGCGCTTCTTCAAGCGCGGCCGCGGACGGTACGAGGAGCGTGCGGTCCATGAGCATATCATCATTGATGATCCGGTCGGGTACGTGAAGGAACCGATGATTCACGATGATCGTCGCGGCCTGGAACACTACGTTGCCAAGCACAATCGCTATTCCACGCTGGAAGCGCGCACGATCTATCTTGAAATGACGCACTCGGACTCTTCGACCCGGTCAGCGAATGTGACCCGTGACATTCGCCGGCGCCGCTGGCTCAAGCGTCATGTCATGCCCTATGCGCCCTTTCCGGGCGCGTGGCGGTTTCTTTTCATGTACGTCCTGCGTCTGGGTGTTCTCGACGGGCGGGTGGGGTTGGAGTTCTGCAAGTTCATCAGCATGTACGATTCACTCGTATCGCTCAAACTGCGGGAGTTGCGGCGACTCGGCCGGAAGCGGAAGCAGGGTGAGCAGGTCGCCGACGGGGACGTTCCCGCCCGGGGTCTGGCCTCCGCGGAGGGCACCGATCCCGTTGCGCCGGATTCGCTCCAGAACCAGGATCCCGCGCCCCAGCCCGGTCCGCCGACGCAGATGCAGCCGGAAGTGAGCCCCTGGACTTTCAAGGAGAAGCTCGGTCGCGCGATCTGGATGCTCATCGGCAAACCGGTTTTCCGCATGAGTTTCCACAACTGGTATGCCTTCCGCGCCTCTTGGCTGCGGCTGTTCGGCGCGAAGGTCGGCGGCGGGGCCGCCATTCGACCGACGGTCAACATCGAAGTTCCCTGGATGATCCAGATCGAGGACGATGTTACGGTGGGTGATTACGCCATTCTGTACAGTCTCGGACCGATCCGGATCGGTAAGCGATCCATCATCAGCCAGTATGCGCATCTTTGTGCCGGAACGCATGATTATGCGGATCACACGTTCCGGCTGATCCGGATGCCGGTCACCATCGGAAATGATGTATGGATCGGAACGGATGCATTCGTCGGCCCCGGCGTGACGGTCGGAACACTCTCGGTGCTCGGGGCGCGGTCGAGCAGTTACAAGGACCTGCCCGAGCGCAGTGTGTGCGTGGGCAATCCGGCCAAGCCGATCAAGGAGCGGGTGCTGCGATGATGGCCAAAGACCGACCCCAATCAGAACGAACTTCGGCCGCGATGGATCAGACGGAGGTTCCACCGCCCAAACGGCGCATCTTCCTGCCGCAATCGTTCCGCGAACGATTTTTGTGCGCCGTCTGGTTCCTCGCCTGGGCGTTGCTCTACCGCCCTTCTCCCGTTTCGTGGAGCGGCTGGCGTCGATTTCTTCTGCGACGTTTCGGCGCGTCGGTCGGGCGTGGCTGCTTCCTGCACCCGTCGGTTCGCATCGACTTTCCCTGGAATCTCAAGATCAGCGATAATGTGCTCATTGAACACAAGGTCATCCTGAACTGCATGGGCGAAATCGTGTTGAAGGAGGGATGTCGACTCAGCCAGTACGCGCACCTTTGCGCCGGCACGCACGTCTACCAGGATCGTCAAATGCCGATTGTTCGTGCGCCCATTACCATCGGCCAAGGCGTATGGATTGCGGCGGATGCATTTGTCGGTCCCGGCGTTTCGATCGGCGATGGAGCGCTGCTTGCGGCGCGATCAAGTGCTTTCGGCAGTCTGCCGGAAGGCCAGATCTGTGTGGGTGAGCCGGCGCGGTCATACAAAAAACGATTTCCACATGAAGTCACGTATGACCACCCCCCACAGCGGCTCGTCTGACACGCGGCCGGCGGCCGCGGCATGTTCGATCGATCGGTCTTGCCCCATCATCCGCCGTCAGGTTACTGTTTCCCTCATGTCCACGCTCAAACTCTACAACACCCTCACCAAACGCGAAGAGGAAGTCACGCCGCTCGACCCCGCCGGGAAGCGCGTCACGTTCTACTCCTGCGGCCCGACCGTGTACGACTACGCGCACATCGGGAACTTCCGTTCCTTTCTGAACGCCGATGTTCTTCGGCGCACCCTGGAACTGCTCGGCTACGAAGTTGAGCACGTCATGAACATCACCGACGTCGGGCATATGACCGACGATGATGTCGCGGACGGCTCGGGAGAGGACAAGATGGAGGTCGCAGCCAAGCGACTCGCCGAGGCGAAGAAGTCCGGCAAGCTCCCGCCGGAAGCGAAAAACGTCGACCCGCGCGATCCCTACGCCATCGCCGATTACTACGCCGACGCCTTTCTCGAAGATGCGCGCACGCTCGGTTTAAAGGTCGCCCACGAGGTGCAGGGTCGCCCCGAAATCATGCCGCGCCCGACACGCATGATCCCCGAGATGATCGAGATGATCGAAACACTCATCGCGAAGGATCACGCCTACGTCGGGTCCGACGGCGTGGTCTATTTTGATGTGCAGTCTTTCGAGGAGTACGGAAGGTTGTCGGGCAACACGCCCGATCAGATCCGTTCGGGTGAGGGCGGGCGCGTCGATGCGGCCACGCAGGCGATCAAACGGCATCCCGCGGACTTTATGCTCTGGAAGGCTGACCCCAGACACGTCATGAAGTGGCCCAGCC
>SKZB01000370.1 GCA_007127615.1 Phycisphaerales bacterium
TGAACCGGAACGGGCAGGAAGAATTGTTGTACTTCGGACCGGACGAAAACATCACGCCGGAGCTGATCGACTGGGTGGTCGATCGTGCCCGTCGACGCAGCTATCCGACACCGACGGCGCTGATGAGTTCCAAGCCGGGCGCCGGCATCAACCACAAGGAGTACGGCGTCACCAGCGAAGGCGTCATCGTCTTCCTCGACACCATGCTGCACGCCTTCGGCTATCAGCCGAAGGAGCATCCCTTCACCGTCAAGATGACCGGCGGTCCGGACGGCGACGTGGCCGGCAACTCCATCCGGATTCTGCACCGGGAATACGGCGACAACGCTCTGATCGTCGGCATCGCTGACGGCAGCGGATCGGCGGAAGACCCGGACGGTCTCGATCACCAGGAACTTCTCCGCCTGGTGAAAAGTGTTCTGCCCATTGCGCATTTCAATCGGGAACGGCTCGGCCCGAACGGGCGCGTCGCCTCGCTCGACGAACCGGACGGCGTCCGCGTGCGCAACACGATGCACAACCGGGTTCTCGCCGACGCCTTCCTGCCGTGCGGCGGTCGGCCGAACACCATCCACGCTGACAACTGGCGTGACTTCCTGCTCGCCGACGGACGGCCGAGCAGTTCGCTGATTGTCGAGGGGGCCAATCTGTTCCTGACCCCGGAGGCCCGCACCCAGCTTTCCGACGCCGGCGTGACCATTGTCAAGGATTCATCGGCCAACAAGTGCGGCGTGATCTGCTCCAGCTACGAAATCGGCGCGTGCATGCTCCTCTCCGAAGAGGAGTTCATGGGCATCAAGGATCGGTTCGTCGAGCAGGTTCTGGACAAGCTGCGCGCTTTCGCGCGGCGGGAAGCGGAACTGTTGGTCCGCATCCACCGTCACCGGCCGCAGCTCCCGCTCCCCGAAATGAGCACGCGGATGAGCCGGGTCATGCTGCGCACCGCCGATGCCATCGAAACCATGCTCCGTGACGCCGATCAGAAAGAGTTTGACCTGCTCAAACAGCTGGTGTTCGAGCACATGCCCGCGGTGCTGCTCGAGCACGCCGGCGATCGCCTCTGGTCGCATCTGCCCAAGCCCTATCTCCGCTGGATGATGGCCAAGTCGCTCAGCACGCGCATGGTCTATCGGGAAGGGTTTGAGTACCTCGAATCGATGCCGCTCGCCGCGATTCCGTCCCTGGCGATCAAGTATCTGCACATGGAACTGGAGCGGCAGTCACTGGCGACGATGGTCGAGGAGTCGAACCTTGATCACAAGGAACGGATCCGCGAACTGCTGAATCGTTCGGGCATCCTTTCGACGCTGGGCGAAACCTGAATCGAAGCGGATCAGCTTGCCGTTGCCGTGACGTATAATCGGGGCGATCTCCCGTACCGCGATCGATGAGGGCCGTGTCATACTGACGCATCATGCTGTCGAAAGGGAACCTGTCGAAAGGGAACGCAATCGATGTCTGACTGGAAGCGAATCGTTGCCGGCGTGGATTTCACCGAAAATGCGCTGAATGCCCTGCGCGAAGCGGCCCGCTGGACGCGGCGTGACAAGGCCGAACTCCATGTCATCCATGTGGTCGAATCTCTGGTGATCACCGAGTTGCAGGAGACGCTGAAGACGCCCATCGAGGACATGGAAGCCCAGGTCCGCGAGGACACCATCACACGCCTGAATTCCATGATCGAAGATGCATCCCTGGAGGGCTACCGGCTGGTCGATGAGACGCCGATGACGCAAGGCCGGCAGGACGGCATGACCGCCGAAGTGCGGCTCGGCAACCCGACCGAAGAATTGATCGCGACGCTCAAGGATCATCAGGCGGACCTGCTGGTGATGGCCCGCAACAGCACGTCGTCGGTGGAACGTGGGGCGGGCACTTACGCCATTCGGTGTGTCCGCAAGAGCCCGGCCGACGTCCTGCTCGTGCGAAACGAGCATGCCGGCCGTTTCAAACAGATTGCGGTCGGCGTCGATTTCTCCGAGCAGAGCGAACGCGCGGTTCGGAGCGCCGCCGCGCTCGCCAAACGCGATAACGCCGAACTCACCCTGGTGCACGTCTTCTATCCTCCCTGGGAAGTCGTTCACTTCAGTTCGCTGCCGGTCGACACCTCGCCCGCGTTTCAGAATGAGTACCGACAACTGCTGACCGACCGGCTCAAGAATCTCGCCGCGCCGCACGTCGAAGGACTGCCCCACGTGAAGTACGACGTCTTTCCCGCGGCGACCCACGGCTCGGGCATGGTCGATTACCTCACTGAAGTCAAGGCCGACCTGGCGATCGTGGCCTCCCACGGCAAATCAAACATCAAACGGTTTCTGCTGGGGTCCACCGCGGAACGCGTGATCCGCGACTCCCCGTGCTCGACCCTGGTGCTCAAGGATCGGCCTTCGTAGGAACACGCTCGCTCCAGACCGCTGCCTTTTCCGGCGATCGAGATGAAGTCCATGACGCAGAGTGCCGCGGACACATCCTGGCATGCATTGTCCGCAGACGATGCGCTCGATCGACTTGCGTCGACGGCTCAGGGCCTGAGTGAAGAAGAATCGAAAAGGCGGCTCAATGAGTACGGCGAAAACGCCATTCGCGCCGGCGGGGCGACCAGCCCGGGTCAGATCCTGCTCCATCAGTTTGCCAGCCCGCTGATCTACATCCTGATCGTGGCGATGATCATCACGCTCGTCACCGGCCACATCGCCGATGCGATTGTGATCGCTTTCGTTCTCACGCTGAACGCCACGATCGGTTTCATTCAGGAATACCGCGCGGAAAACGCGATGCAGGCGCTGATGAAGATGGTCTCGCCGCAGGCCACGGTGCGCCGTGACGGTGAGCGCCGCGAGATTGCATCGCGCGAAATCGTTCCCGGCGATATCGTCCTCTTGGAGTCGGGCGATCTGATCCCCGCGGACGTGCGCATTCTCGAGGCGTCGCAACTGCAGACGGATGATTCGATCCTCACGGGTGAGTCGGTCGTGGTGGGAAAGGATGCCGGCGTGATCGAAGGCGGCCAGGATGTTCCGCTGGGCGACCGGAGAAACATGGCGTTCATGGGAACGGCGGTCGCATCGGGCCGCGCGCGGGCCCTCGTCGTGGCCACCGGCGCGTCGACGCAGATCGGTCAGATTGCCGGCGAAATGCGCGGCACGGTTCGCGCGCAGACGCCGCTCCAGGCGCGGATGCACCGATTCGGCAATCGCGTCAGTCTGGCGATCGTCTTCGTCTGCGCCGTGGCGTTTCTCGTCGGACTCTCGCAGGGCGTTCCGGCCACGGAGATGTTCCTGACCGCCGTTGCCATCGCCGTGGCCGCGATCCCCGAGGGCCTGCCGATCGTCATGACCGTCGCGCTCGCGGTGAGCGTGCGCAAGATGGCCCGGCGCAACGCGATCATCCGGCGATTGCCCGCCGTGGAAACCCTCGGCAGTTGCGCGGTCATCATGTCGGACAAGACCGGCACGCTGACCGAGAACCGCATGACCGTTCAGGCGATCTGGGCCGGCGGCGAACGATATGAAGTCACCGGAACGGGCCTGCGTGTGGACGGGGAGATTCGGCGGATCGGCGGCGATTCCTCCGGTGGCCCTCATGATGTTCAGGTCTCTCCGGATTCGCCGCTCCACCGGTTGCTGTTCGCCGGGATGCTGGCCAACGAATCCGAACTTCGCAGGCATTCCGAACCCGGAAGGGACGAGCTGGTCGCGCACGGCGATCCGACGGAAGTCGCCCTTCTAGTCGCCGCGGCCAAGGCCGGACTCGATCGTGAGGAACTTCTGGTTGCGCATCCCCAGGTCGCGGACGTGCCCTTTGAATCGGTACGGCAGTTTTCCGCGACCATCCACCGCCGGCACACCGGAAGTGATGATCTCATCGCCCTGGTGAAAGGCGCCCCGGAGCGCGTGCTCGAGATGAGCGATGCGGTCCTGACCGCCGACGGCGAAGCCGAACTGGATCGCGAGCAGATTCTCGCCGAAGCCCGGCGCATGGCCGGTGAGGGACTGCGGGTCCTGGCGATGGCGGTCGGCACCGATGAGAAGGCGGTCGAGTCCACCCGCCGCGCCGAACCGCGCGGCTTGCGCTTTGCGGGATTGGTCGGCATGATGGATCCGCCGCGCGCCGAAGTCGTCGAAGCCATTCGCCGCTGTCACGGCGCCGGCATTCGGGTCATCATGTGCACCGGCGACCATGCCTCCACCGCGTCGGCGATTGCCGCCAGAATCGGGCTGGTCCCGGCCCTGGAAGAAGGTGAGACCCCCGAAGCCATTACCGGCGCGGAACTGCTGGAGATGAGCGATCAGGAGCTCAAGCGCCGCCTGAAGGATGCGCACGTTTTCGCCCGCGTCAGCCCGCAGCAGAAACTTCGCATCGTCAACCTGATCCGGGAACTCGGCAAGGTCGTGGCGGTGACCGGCGATGGCGTCAACGATGCCCCCGCGCTCAAGAGCGCCCACATCGGCTGCGCCATGGGCATCACCGGCACGGATGTGGCGAAGGAAGCCAGCGAGATGGTCCTCGCGGACGATAACTTCGCGACCATCTACGCCGCGGTCGAAGAGGGACGGACCGCCTTCGCCAATATCCGCAAGGCGACGGACTTTCTCATCTCCACGAGCGTCGGTGTGGTGCTGGCGATCTTCGGCACGTTCGTACTGGCGGCTTTCGGCGTTTTCGTCGTCGATGACGATGTCACGATCCCCCTGCTCCTGCTGCCCGCGCAGATTCTCTGGCTGAACGTGGTGACCAACGGCATTCAGGACGTGGCGCTCGCCTTCGAGCCGGGCGAGGAACACCAGTACCGCCGCCCGCCGCGCGATCCCGCGGAGGGGCTGATGTCAAAACTGCTGGTTGAGCGCACCATCCTCGTGGGCATCCTGCTGGCGATCGTCGCGCTGGTCATGTTCACCTGGGAACTCAACCGTCACGACGGGCTCAGCTTTTCCGAACGCCTGGCCTACGCCCAGGCGGCGACGCTGACCGCGATGGTGATCTTCAAGATGCTGCACGTCGGCGCGTGCCGATCGGAAACATTGTCGATCTTCCGGAAAAATGTCTTTTCCAATCCGGTTCTGTTTATCGGCACGAGCGCGTCCCTGTTCGTGCATCTGAGCGCGATGTACCTGCCGCCGACACAGTTTCTGCTGGGGCTGGAACCCCTGCGGATGGACACCTGGCTCGCGATCATCATCGCCGCGCCGAGCGTGCTGGTGCTGGTGGAACTGCACAAGCTTTTCCGCAATCGATACTACGAACCGAAGTTGAATCCGGCCGCCGATTCGAGCCCGAGTGAACCGCACGCGCGCGCCGATTGACCGGCCGCGTTCTCACACAAGACCCTTCAGTGCCAGGCCGATCCCGTAGGCCAGTGCGGCGGCGATTCCGCCGATCAGGACCGTTTCCATCCCCGCCCGCCACCAGGACTCATCCACGAACCGGCTCTTGCCGGCGCCGACGAGGAAGAACGCGACGCCGGTCATGATCGCACTGAGCAGGAAGGGATGGTCCAGCCCGTCCCCCACGGCGTGGTGGTAGATGAACGCCAGGAGCGGCAGCGCGCCGATGACCATGAAGGCGATCAAAGTCATCGCTCCCGCTTTCCACGGCGATCGCGTCTCGAGCGTCAACCCCAACTCATCGGTCACCATCGTATCGACCCACTGTTTCATGTCCGAGGTGATGACCTCCACCGCGCGATCCAGCGCTTCGCCGTCAAAGCCCTTCGCCGCGAAGATCTGCCGAATCTCCTCGCGCTCTCCTTCCGGAAAGAGTCGAATGTGCCGCTCTTCCTCAGTTCGGGCGCGGCGGATCTGCTGCTGCTCCGCCCGGGTTCCGAGGAAGTTGCTCACCGCCATCGAGAATCCGTCGGCGAAGAGATTGGCCACGCCGAGAATGATGATGACCGTGGAGGAGAGACCGGCACCCTGAACGCCGGCCACGACGGCGAAGGTAGTGATCGCACCGTCAATCGCGCCGTAGATGAAATCGCGCAGGTAGCTCCGCTCCGGCTCCCGGCCGAGCCGGGTGGCGATCGCTTCCGGGGTGTGCGCGGCCCGATGCCGTTTGAGAGATTCCGAAGTCATGGCAACGCCTCCAGCCGGTGACCGGCAAACGCCGTCACGCTCTCTCACTCATCGGCGAGATGGCCGGAGTTGCATTGAGACGAACCGGAACTGATCGAGGCCAGCCCTACATCGTCGTCATGTACTGCTCGAGATACCGGATCGTCTGATCCTGCTCTTCGTGGTCGACCTTGTTGAGATCGCCAAGCGAAACGATGCCGACCACCCGGCCTTCGTCGACGACCGGCAGGTGGCGGATGCGCTTTTCGCGCATGACGCGCCGGGCTTCATCACAACCGGTCTTCCGTTCGGCGCAGGCGACCGGGGTGGTCATGACTTCGGCGAGCGGTGTCGTCGCCGGATCCCGCCGGGCCGCCACGATGCGCCGCAGCACATCGCGTTCGGTGAAGATGCCGGCAAGACGATCTTGCTCGGTGACGAGCACCGATCCGATCTGCTTCTCGTTCATGAGCATGGCCGCCTCGAGCACCGTTGCCTGCGGCCCGAGCGATGCAACACCGCTCTGTTTCTCACGCAAAATGCGATCAAGCGTACCCATGGGAACCTCCTCGGGTCAGTTGAGGTCCTTCCTCCCATCCCCGCCTCGATAGAAAGTCTCCCACGAACCACGCGAAAGACAAGGCCGGCGGTGGCAGTTTCGCCATTCGTTCTTTTCTTCACAAATGAGGTGCGACGTCACTCTTGTCATGAATTTCCGCATTGAGTACGCTGGCGGGCAATCGGTTGATGCACGGTGGGAGTTTCAATGTGCCAAAGTCACTCTACAACGTGAGCGGCGGCACCTGCCCCGAATGCGGCGCGGCGCTCCTCACCGGAGACGACGACGGATGTCGATCGTGCGGCTGGTCGAGTCTTGACGTTCGTCGTCCCGCGGCCGGGAACCCAACCGATCGGCCGAAAACAACCGCACACGTCACGGAACCCCGCGCCGCGATCGACCGCCCGGTCGAGGTCCGTCTCGCCTGGCGAGTGATCGCGCTGATTCACGGTACGGCGGGCTCGCTTCTCACGAGTTACGGTGCCGGCAGCATGATGACAGGGGCCGCCGCCGCCGGACTGGCGGGTCTGATGATTCCCGCGTGCGCTTTCGGCGCCTACTGTCTGATCGCAACGGTTCTGCTCGTTCGCGCATGAAGCGGAACCGCAATCGAGTCGATCGACAAAGCGGCGTTCTTCCGACATCATCATTTCAGCACTAACCGCTATGATGTGGCGCGCTCTTCTGAACCATTCCGCACCTCCGGCAAATCGATCTGAACCATGTTTACACGACGATTCGAAATCTTCCGCATGTTCGGCTTTCCGATCCGGATCGACCTGAGCTGGTTCATCATTGCGATCCTGATCACCTGGTCGCTGGCGAGATTCACCTTTCCGCACTGGCACGAAGGGCTCGAGACCGGGACGTACTGGATCATGGGCGTGCTCGGCGCGCTCGGATTGTTCCTCTCCGTTCTGCTTCACGAGTTCGGCCACGCGCTGGTGGCCCAGCGCTTCGGCATGCGCATGGGCGGGATCACCTTGTTCATCTTCGGCGGGGTCGCCGAGATGCAGGATGAATCTCCCAGCGCGAAAGTGGAATTCTGGGTCGCCATCGCCGGACCGCTCGTCAGCGTCGCCATCGCCGTCATCTGCTGGCTCGGCGGGATGATCGGCGCGCGGACGTTTGATCACGTCCCGACCGTCGCGGTACTCAACTACCTCGCTTTGATCAACACGATTCTGGTTGTTTTCAACATGATCCCCGCCTTCCCGCTTGACGGCGGACGCGTCTTTCGCGCGGCGCTCTGGGCCCGCAGCGGCAGTTTGCGCAAAGCGACGAAGATTGCCTCCGAGCTCGGCAGCGCGTTCGGACTCGGCATGATCGTCCTCGGAGCACTGATGATTCTGGTCAATCCGATCGGTGGAATCTTCCTCGTCTTCCTGGGGTTCTTTCTCCGCCACGCCGCGAGCATGTCCTACCAGCAGGTCGTCGTTCGGCGGGCGCTGGAAGGAGAAAAGGTCCGACGTTTCATGCAGTCCGACCCCGTGACCGTCTCGCCCGAGCTGTCGCTGGACCGGCTGGTCGAAGAGTACATCTACCGCCACCATTTCAAAATGTACCCGGTGGTTGACGACTCCGGTCGAGTCGTCGGCTGTATCACCACGCGCGAAGTGCGTGAAGTGCCGACCGACCGGTGGCCGCAGACACGGGTCGGAGATATTGCCGGCAAGTGCAACGAAGAGAACTCAGTCCACCCCGATGACGATGCCATGGATGCTCTTTCCCTGCTCAATCAAACCGGCGCCTCCCGGGCGCTCGTGATGGAGGGCGATCAACTCATCGGCGTGCTGTCGCTGAAGGACCTGATGCACTTCCTCTCGCTGAAGGTCGAGCTTGAACCGAACGGAAGATGATCTGTTGACACCCCCGTGCGAGTGATGACGCCCGATCACGCCCATTCACGCATGGGCGTTCAGAACCAGCACCAGCAGCAGCACGCCGCGGCCGCTCCAGAGCGCGGTCCGAATCCAGTTGCTGCGCGTCAGTCGGAGATGCGCTTCCCGGTCGAAACCGGCGCCGAGCCGACGATGCTGCGGCACCTGCAGCAGAAACGTCGAACCCCAGATGCCGGCCAGACCCGCCGCATTGATCAGCAACCAGGCGCCGGGCATCCCTTCGGGCGGTTGGATCAGTAACCAGAGCCCGGTTCCGAGTTCGATCGTCATCGCCGGCAGGACCACCCAGGTGGTGCGTTGCTGATGGATCTGCTCATAGGCCGGAAACCCGGCGCGGCCCACCCGCGCGAACATCGGGTAATGCACAACCTGCACGAACCAGATCAGCCCGATCATCATCCAGGTCGCGGCGCCATGAATCAGAAAGATCGTCACGGCCCGTTCGCGTCGCCCGACGGCTCGCCCTCGCCGCCACCTGATCGCTCGAATTGAAGCAGCCACTCGACGGCGTCTTCCAGTACGGCGTTGACGATCAGCACGTGCCCGAGGCGTTCACGCTCTTCGTATTCCACCGGAAGCCCCTGCTCGCGCGCGGCGGCGGTGACCTCACGGAGTGACTCCGGCGTGATGATGCGATCGTACTGCGCGCCGTAGATGCGCACCGGCGGATGGTTTTCTGCATCGTGACGGGTGAAACGCCCCGCACCCGCGATGCAGGCCGCCGCGGCCATGAGATTCCGCCGGGCGTTCAGGACGGCGACACTCGCGACCCCGCCCAGCGAGTGCCCGATGAAATAGATCCGGTCGTGATCGACGGCGTAACGACGATCCATGACCTTGAGCAGGTGGTCGAGATACGACACATCACCGGTCAGCGGGTAGGTCAGCGGCGCCGCGATCAGAAAATCGTGCTTCTCGGCCAGGTCGGTCAGCAGACCGGCGCCGTACGCTCGCATGAACATGAACTCATCGCCCCCCGCGCCGTGCAGCGCGATGACCAACGGCCGCGCCCGGGCGGGCTCCCGCGCCACCGACGCCGGGGCGTGGATTGAAAGCGGCCACGCCGAACCGTTCACCTCCAACGGGCTCCAATAGGTGCCGGCCTTCTTCAGGTAGGGATCGACCCCCCGCTCCACCGCGCGAACCTCCGCTTCGAGCGCCGCGCTGATGAGGGCCGGTTTTGCCAGAAGTTCGGCGGAGGACATTGGATTCGGATTCGCGGTCAATTGGCGCAGGCGTCGGCGGCATTGTTCGACCGCGCCGGGGACCGGTGACCCGGCCGCCGCCTGATCCAACCGGGCCGTCAGCTCCCGACGTTTCAGTTCCGGTGCGATGTCAAGCAGATGGATCGCCCGGCCGGGCAGCACCACGCCGTTCTCGAATTCGACGGTGACATTGATCGTGGCGGTCGTCCGTTCGTGGCTCCCGAGCAGATCGCCCGGCTTGAAAGAGGCGCGGCCGTCCTGATCCGGCTCCATCGAGAGCTCGACGTCCGGATCCGCCGCCGTCACCCGGAAACGAAACGGCGCGATTCGTTCCGGCGCCCGCGTACCCGAGAGACGGATCAGCTTCAGCTCAATCGGCGAGTCGCGATTCGTCACGATCGACGGGGAGACGGCCGGATGCAGCGACAGATGAGACGAGATGGACGGATCGGGCGGCCCCCGGTCATCCAGTTCCCAACTGAGCTGACGGATCAGCGTGATGGCCCGGCCGAGTTGCCCGCGGAAGAAGTAGGCCGCCGCCGTGTCGAATCGTCGTTGAATTCGGGAAAGTTGCGGGCCTTCCGGCGGATTCGCCGCCAGGGCCTCTTCAAACGCCAGATACACCCGCGCCAGATCGGCCCGGTCGGCCGGCTGGGCGGGCAGGCGATCGGGAGTGGGGCCGTCACCCACCGCAACGGCCCGCAGGCCGGGGATGCCCACGATCGCAAGCAAAACAAGCATGATAAGTCCCGCGCGCCGGTTCATCGTGCGCTCGAGTTCGTCGGCGGGTGCCGATGGGTTGCGGGACATCACCTTTCCTCCGGCATTCGTGGAAAATGAAGCATGAGGTTCCCGGCCGCAATCGAACGCCGGAACGTGGTCGGCACGTGGCGCCCTCAACGCCGTCAGTGCCGCAGCACAATCGTGGCGTCGTGGCCGTCCAGATATTCCTGCGTAAAACTGACGCGCGGGCTCAACGAGAGTCCCCAGTCAAGCCACTGCACGGTCTTGAACCGCCGCGCGGGCTTGAGATCCTTCGCGAGCCATTTCGGATCGGCCCGGTCGGAGAGAAAGTTGAACACCACCCCCTGCTGGGCGGTGCGGAAGCAGAGTTCGACCAGCCGCTGCGCGGTCGCGCTCTCCATCGTGTTCAACGTGCCGGAAATCGTGATCCAGTCCGCCCGCGCGGTGTCCAGCCAGGAGCTGTCGAGCAGCAGATCCGCGGTATGAAAACGGCACCGATCAAGATTTCTCTCCCGGGCGTGTTCGATCATGTCCGCCATGGCGTCAATTCCGATGAAGTTGCGAAAGCTCACCCCCGCCTCGTGAAGGTAGGCCGCGAAGTCACCGTGACCGCACCCGACGTCGAGCAGTGAGCATCCTTCAAACGGCACGAGTTCGCACATCACCGCAAAGCGGAGCATCTGGGCTTCACGGCTTCCCCAGAGCGTGGCGCGAAATCCCGCGCCGTGCTGGCGCAACGCCTCCCGGTAGGGTGAGAGATACTCCGCCGGGCGATCGGGGGGCGGCGTCGTTGGCTCGGTCTTGCTCATGGGTCGGCTGGCTCCTCGAGAAGCCCGGTGAATCGATCACGTGTCCCCAGGGGGTTCGACGCCGCACGGACGACGGGAAGCTGGCTGTGGTACCATACGGCATATCGTACGGGTTCAGTTCCCCCGCGTCTCTCGAGGAAAGTCTGTCATGTCCGACCCCCCCGCACCATCGCCCGGCTCACCCCATCCACCCGCCAGCCGCCACGTCATACACGTTCAGGCGAAACCGGGCGGCTTCTGGCGTGCGATCAGTTTCGCCGGCGCGCTGCTGCTCTTTCTGATGGTCTTCATCGCCGGCATTTTCTTCGGTGTTCTCGGCACGCTCATCGAACCCGATGTCATCATGGAGCAGACCTACCGGGACGGTGACCGAAACCGGATCGCCATTCTGCCGATCGAAGGGCTGATCACCGACCGTCAGGCACGCTTTTCGCGTTCGGCGGTTGAGCACCTGCTGGACGATCGGCGGTTGCGTGCCGTCGTGCTGCGCGTCGATTCCCCCGGCGGCGGTGTCACCGCGTCGGACCAGATCTGGTATCAGATCGATCGCCTCCGGCAGGCCGGCGTTCCGGTCGTCGCCAGCTACGGCGGCGTGGCGGCGTCGGGCGGCTACTACGTCTCCTGCCATGCCGATCACATCGTTGCGGAAACCACCAGCATCACCGGCTCGATCGGCGTCATCGCGCAGGTCATGACGCTCGAAGGCCTCATGGACAAGGTCGGCATCGAACCGGTGACGATCGTCGCCACCGGTTCGCCCGAGAAGGACGTGGCGAACAATATCTTTCGCGAGTGGACCGAAGATGATCGTCAACGGGTGATCTCGATCATCGACGGCGCCTTCGAGACCTTCAAGGAACGCGTACAAAACGGACGCCGCGGCGTGATTGTCGACGAAGGCAACCTTGCGTCCGTGGCCAACGGCAGCGTCTTTACCGCGCGGCAGGCGCTCGATGCCGGCCTGATTGACTCCATCGGTTATCTCGACGATGCAATCGCGGAAGCCGAACGACAGGCCGGCCTGACCGCCGATCGCTCCACCGTCGTCCGCCTGTCGGAACCGCCGACGCTCTTCGGCGATTCGCTGTTCTTCCGTCGGCATGATTCTTCGGCCGCGGTGCGTCGTATCGATGGTGAATCGTTGCGGGATCTCGTCAACGATCTCGCCACGCCGCGCATCATGTATCTCATGCGGTAGTGAACGCCGCGCGAATTCTTTCACGGGGGATTCGTGATGTTCCGTCACCGACCAGTCCACCATGCGAGATTGATCTTCACCACGTTCGTCGGTGCCGCCGTGCTGTTTTCCGGCGCGGCGATGGGCAAGGACATCGAGCCCCGCGATCTGACCGATGAACACATCAGCGCTGCGATCGAGGCGCTGGTGGAGGAACTGCACGAGCGCAAAGATGGCCGGACGTTCTGGGACGCCGACCGCGGCCGGGGCGACGGGAGCCAGTTTCAGACCGGCGGCTACACCGCGCTGGTTGTTTTGTCCCTGCTCTACGCCGGCGAGTCCTACCAGAGCCCGCGGATGGCGGATGCGATTCGCTATCTGCAGGATCTGGAGATGGAAGGGACCTACGCCGTCGCGGTTCGCGCGATGATCTGGGCGATGCTGCCCCCCCGCTTTCAATCGAATCTGGAGCGTGACGCGCGCTGGCTGATCAATGGATTCAGCCGTGATGCCGGCGGTTGGGCCTACTATCAGTTGCCGACCACGACGGTTCGTGACAATTCACTCCGTCAGTACGGCGGGCTCGGATTGTGGGAGGCGGCCCAGCGCGGCGTTCGCGTTCCCAACCAACTCTGGCAGGCGCTCGAACGGGGCTACCTCGAGATGCGGCTGGCCGACGGCGGATGGAATTACCGGGGCAGCGGACCGGCCACCGGATCGATGACCGCCGCCGGCGTCGGCACGCTCTTCATGATTCAGGACATCCTGCACGCCGGTGATCGGGTCCGACTTCGGCCCCAACGTGATCCGTCCGAGGCGGAACGAGCTTTGGAATCCGGCCTCAACTGGCTTTCCGAACACTTCCGGTCCGATGAGAATCCCGGCCGCGACCAGTATTTCTACTACTACCTCTACGGCGTCGAACGCGTCGGACTCGCCAGCGGGTTCAAGTACTTCGGCGAACACGACTGGTACCGGGAAGGCGCTGCGGAACTGATTCATCGCCTCTGCGCGTGGGATCCGCAGGCGGAAACCATGACCGTGCATCGCACGCTGTACGGTGACGGTCGGCGGGCCCGACCCCGGAACGACGATCTGGCCTTTGCGCTCATGTTTCTCAGCCGGGGGCGCGTTCCGGTGGCGTTCAACAA
>SKZB01000015.1 GCA_007127615.1 Phycisphaerales bacterium
ACTACATCAGCCCGGAACAGATTCGCGGCGAGGTGAAGATCGGGCCGCCCGCGGATATCTACGGTCTCGGCGCGACGTTCTACCACATGGTCACCGGCCGCGTGCCGTTTGAAGGCAAGAACCCCTCGGCCGTCATGCACAAGCATCTCAAGAATGAACTGACGCCGCCGGATCACTTGAATCCGAAGCTGTCGGCCGGGTGCGCGCAGGTCATCGAAATGATGCTCGACAAAAGCGCCAAGGCACGCTACCAGAACGCCGGCGATCTGCTTGAAGACCTTGCCCTCATCGCCAAGGGAGAGACGCCGCACTACGCGAACAAGGGCCTCGGCATGTCCGGGGTTTCGACGCAGATCATCGAATCATCGCCCCGGACATCCTCGGTTTCGACGACCGCCCCCCAGACGAAGACCGGCAGACCGGAGCAGAGTCCGGTCAATCTCGTGCTGCTGGTGATGCTCGCCATCAGTCTCATCGCCAACGGACTGCTGGTACTTCTGCTGGTGCTGTAGCGCGGCGGCCGCTCGGCCGCCGGACCCCCGGTTCCCGATCTGAACCCATTGCCCCACCGATTCCCACGCGACTCATTGCGGGCGGAGCCATATCATTGCCTTCAATTGATCGCTGTCATCGATCCCGCTGATAACGCCGGTCTGGAGGCCCCATGCTCTGGCAACCATCTCTCCCCGAGCCGTATCTGAAGATGTCCGGCGCGAATCTTTCGGCCGCCATCTCCGCGCGGCGCGAAGCCTTCGGGGCGGACCTGCTCATTCTCGGGCACCACTATCAGCAGGACGAGGTCATTCAGCACGCGGATCTGACGGGGGATTCGCTGAAATTGAGCCGCACGGCGGCCGAAGAGTGCGAGAAGCGCGGCACGAAGTATCTCGTGTTCTGCGGCGTGCACTTCATGGCCGAGACCGCCGATATGCTCACCGATGACTCCGTCGCCGTCATCCTGCCCGATCTCTCGGCCGGCTGTTCGATGGCGGACATGGCCGACTACGACGACGCCGTGGAGACCTGGGAAGCGCTGCACGACGGCGCGGTTGCCGACCCACACGTGCGCTGGGTGCCGATCACGTACGTCAATTCCTCCGCGGCGATCAAGGCGTTCGTCGGCGAGAACGGCGGCGCCTGCTGCACCAGTTCCAATGCGTACGAAGTTTTTCAGTGGGCACTCGAAGGGGGCACGCAGCCACGCGCTTCGGGCGAAGAGATCAAGGTGCTCTTCCTGCCCGATCAACACCTCGGCCGGAACACCGCCTCCCGCTGCGGCTTTCTCACCGAAGTCGACGAAGCCGCCGGCCGGGGACCTTCGGACTGCCGGGTGTGGAATCCGAAAAGAGACTTCGGCGGGCTGAGCGAGCTTGAACTGAAACAGACCAAAGTCCTGCTCTGGGCCGGGCACTGCTCGGTGCACAAACTCTTCCGCCCCGAGCACGTCGATCAGGTCAAGAGCGAGTCCACCGACCGGGGCGGCATCACGGTGATCGTGCATCCGGAGTGCGACAAGACCGTCGTCGACCGGGCGGATCTGAACGGCTCAACGGAAGAGATCATCCGCACGATCGAGCGGGCCGAGCCCGGCAGCAACTGGGCGGTCGGAACGGAGATCCATCTGGTGAACCGGCTGGCGCGCGCGGCCGCGAAGCGCGATGTCCACGTGAGGATTCTGAGCGACTGCCAGTGCCTCTGCACCACGATGTACCGGATCGATCCGCCGCATCTGCTCTGGTCGCTTGATCAGCTCGCGGCGGGGAAGATTGCCAATCAGATCCGTGTCCATCCCGTGGCGCGAGAGAAAGCGCTGCTCGCGCTCGATCGCATGCTGGCGCACACCGGCGGGCGTGCCGCCGCCGCGGCCGGATAGACTGCGGCCGAAGGGACGGTCGGCACCGACGACTTGGAAAGAGAGACCCGTATGGCATTGAAATCCCGCATTCGCCGATTGCTCGTACCGGCGATCGTTCTCGTGCTGACCCTGATCGTCCTGGCGGCATTGGTGCCGACGTTCATCAATCTCGGTCTCGGCCGCGGTATGATCGAGCGCGCTGCGAGTGCAAACCTGAACGGGACGGTCACCATTGATGACTTGAAGATTCGCTGGTTCGGCCCGCAGAACGTGCGCGGCTTCAACGTCCATGATGAGAACGGCACCCGCCTTGCCGCACTGAACATCGACGCCTCACCGAGTCTGTTCGCCATCCTGCGCAATCGCCTGAGCCCCCTGGTGATCGATATCGATGGTGAAGCGCGCGGCACGATCGAAGAGGACGGCTCGATCGATCTGGCCAGGCTCTTTGGCTCGGACCTCGGCCAACGATCCAATGACAATGGTCCGCAGGATTCACGCAAACCACGCTCGCCGGATGAACCGCTGATCTCCCTCGAGAACGTTCCGGGCATGCATCTTCGCATCGGCGGGCTGACCCTTGAACTCGACGACGACGCGAGCGGCGAAACGTTGACCCTGCGCGATCTTCAGGGTGAACTGGTGTACCAGCCGGGTTCGCCGCTCATCTACCGTCTGGAAGGCACAACGCACGCGCTGGACACCGACGGACGTCTCGTGGTCTCCGGCAACGCGGAGTACCTCTTCGGCCCGAGCGGTCGTTTTACGCCGCGCGGCGCGGTCTTTGTTCTGACGGGTGAACTGCAATCCATACCCGTTCCCGGCACGAATCCCGCGACCACGCTCAAGCACCTTGATGTCACGTTTCACGCGGATGATCTCGGCCGCGAGCTCGACGTCCTTGTGCGCGGTCGGGCGTCGATCGAAGGCGAGCCGGACGAAAGCACCCTGATCGCCACGCTCAAGGTGAGTGAACTCTTCAATGCCGCGGGTGCGCTTCAGTTCGCGATGGAGAACCTCGCCGGCACGGCCGGCGGATCGCGTGTGCCGACCCGACTGGTGCAGCCGTTCGTTGCCGACACGGCGTTCAATCTGCCGCGTGATCTCGGTCCGACCGCAGATTTCAACGTCGAGTTCACCGCCGGCGATGTGATTGAAGCGAGCCTGCTCGTTCAGGGACCCCGCGCCAACGTCCGCATGACCGCAGCGTACGATGCGGCGACCGGCGCGTGGGACGGTGAGGAGTTTATCGCCACCACGCCGAACGCACATCCGGACCTCGTCGAAGCGCTGACCGGATTGCGCCTCGCCGACGGAACCGATCTGCACCTCTCGCTGGATCGATTCCGGCTCCCGGCGCTTCACCCCGAAACGAATCGTCGGCCCCTGACCGACTATCTCCTGCACGGACGTCTGTCTTTCGACGGCCCGGCGCGGTTGCACTTTGCGGAAGATCGCACTGATGAACCCATCTCCATCTCCGGGGCCGATCTGCAATTCTCAAGCGAGCGCCTCGCCGATGCCCTCGTGCTGGACGGACGAGCGCAGATCGAGGGCGCGGACGTCGTGCTGCAGGAGCGCATCACCCACCTGTTCAACGCCGAAGGCGAACTCGATCCCGCCGCCGCACGTCCGGACGGATCATTGACCATCACGGGTTTGCCGCGCCGCGTGATGGCCCGGCGGGTCCCCGGCTCTTCTGAAATGATCGCCGAAGCATTCGACGAGACGGTCGACCTCGAGCTGACCACCGCGTTCACCGACGGCGCGCTCGGCGCGCGGCTGAATCTCGCCTCGGGCGCGCAGCGGGCGGCGTTCGATCTGTTTCGGCACGAGGACCGGATCGAAGTGCGCGATGCCA
>SKZB01000271.1 GCA_007127615.1 Phycisphaerales bacterium
ATTTACGATGGCGGTCGCGTCTTCGAAGGCTTCGGCCCAATCGCCGAGCGTGCGCGCATCCCAGCGCCGCCAGGCGATGCGCTCATCCAGATTACCCGGCCGGTCCGGCTGCCGGCTCAGGATGGTGACGCCATCACCCTGTTCGGCGAGCAGCGCCGCGAGTCCGCGCCCCAGAAAACCGCTCCCGCCCGGAATGACAATGTGCCGCGTGGACCTGGACATGGGTGAAAGTATGGTACGAAAGATCGTGCCCCGGGCGTCCCGCCCCGGTGCCCTCGGGGCGGATCGGGAACAATTCAGCCCGAATGACGGTCGGGTTGACGGACGGTGGGCCGAAAATCATCTGAACGAGGTGGTTTACGGGTCGATTCGTCTGAATTTCATTTGCCCGCAGGCCGATGCAAAGCTAGTCTAGTGGATGCAGTGAGGGCCGGGATGTGGTATCTCGACGCTGCGGTAAGGTTCTGGAGTTCGCACACGTATGCGTGATCCGAAGAATCGCGACTGGTTCAGGGTGATCCTGTGACATGCCCTTGGCAGCCGGTCTTTCCGTGAAGATTCTGCAATGTGTCCGCCCCGTCACGTGAGTGGTGACGCCGGGCTTGTCTGTTTTTTCGAGTCAGTTGGCGGCCGAGATCTGGGCCGCCTCGTCCCCCAGCTTTGAAAGGAATTCTCCCATCGCTCGCCGACGCTTTCTCCGCCCGCAGGATCAGGCCCAACGCGGGCCGGCCATCAACGAACGAATTCGCGCCAAGCGCATTCGTTTGATCGACGACAATAACGAAATGATCGGTGTTGTTGACACCGTGGAAGCCATGCGCCGCGCCTACGACGCGGGGCTCGATCTGGTCGAGGTCGCTTCCGATTCCAACCCGCCCGTTTGCCGCATCCTCGATTACGGCAAGTACAAGTATGAACTGGCCAAGAAGGAAAAGGCCAACCGGGCCAAGTCGAAGACCGCGGAGTTGAAGGAAGTCCGCATGGGACGGTCGATGAAGATCGACCCGCACGACATCAAGATCCGGATCAACCAGGCCCGCAAGTTCCTGCTTGAGGGACACAAGGTCCAGATCGTGCAAAATTTCCGCGGGCGGGAGATGATCCACCGCGATCGCGGCAACCAGCGGATGCAGGACATCATCGATCAGCTCGAGGACATCGCCAAAGTCGAAACGCCGCCGCGCATGATGGGGCGACGGATGACCATGATTTTCGCGCCGGATAAGCCGAAGATCGAAGCGTACAAGCGAAAAAAGGCGGATGAAGACGGCAAGAAGGCCGAATCGGCCGGGAACAGTGACTCCGATGCCCCCGCGGCGAAAGAGAAGCCGGCCAAGAAGAAGAGTGAAACCAACCAGGCCGATCCCCCCGATGGGAACAACCGCGTGAACCGCGCCGCCAACGAAGCGGAAGTCCACGCCGATCGATAGGCCGTCGGCCACATGAGAGAGAAGTGGCGTTCCCTCACCCCCGGACCGGAGCTCGACGCCCGGGCCGATTGATCCGGCGGTTCACCGCGATTTTTTCGTTTTTTTTGAGATTCGGGGGATAACTGCGCAAGAATATGCGTCTCTTCCGATAGAGATGGAGATCGAGCCGCGTGTGATGCCGGCGTCATGCCGGCTCGCCCCGGACGTCTCCTTCAATTCAAGTCCGTCAGTACGGGGTTTCTCTCTCATGTCGCGGTACGCAGTTATCTCGGATATTCACGGCAACCGGCACGCTCTGGAATCCGTCCTGCGCGCCATGGCCGATCTGGAGATCGAGGGTATCATCTGCCTCGGCGACATCGTCGGCTACGGCCCGTCCCCCGGCCCGTGCATTGATCTGGTGACCAAATACTGCGATGTGATCGTCCAGGGCAATCACGACGAAGCCGTCGTCGATTTCAAGCGGGCCGCCATGTTCAATGGGCCCGCCCGGACCGCGATCGAGTGGACGCAGGATCGCCTCGGCCCCCTGCACCTCAACGCGCTCAATCAACTGCAGCCCCTGGCGTACGTCGACGAGCACGTGGTGTGCATTCACGACAACCCTTCGCCGGGGCCTTCGGATTACGTGTACGACCAGTTCATCGCGGCCGACTCCTTCAGCGGATTCGACCGCCGGATCTGCCTTCTCGGCCACACCCACGTTCCGGTGGTCTACGAAGCTCCCGGCCGGAGCTCCGAGGAGACCGTTCGTCCGGATGAGATTCGCGTCATCGCGCCGACCGACCGGGAGCCGATCACGTTCTCGCCGAAATGCAGGTACATCTGTAATCCGGGGTCGGTGGGCCAGCCGCGCGACGCGGACCCGCGCGCCAGCTTTGCCGTGCTTGATCTGGATGCGATGAGCTTCACCATGCTTCGCTGTGAATACGACGTCGTTGCGGCCCAGCGCGACAGCCAGGAAGCCGGTCTGCCGGGCATTCTGGCCGAGCGCCTGGCCGTCGGCGCTTGAACGCCCGGCGGTGGCCGGTTCGGTTCGGTGCCCTGGCCCGCAAGTCTTACTCCCCCGGACCGCTCCGGCTTCGATGTTGGAGCAAAGCGTCCCGCCGGGATGAGACGAACCGAAAACCGCCGTCAAGCGGAGTTTCCGGTCTCGATTCCCCAACTTTTTTGTTCCCCTGCCGCCGGATTGTTGTAAAGTAGGGTCGAGGATTTGGGAAGGGCGTTTCTGAAGCGCCCGTATAACGCCAGCCCGGCAGGTCACGCGATATCGAGGGATATCACGCGATATCATGCGACATCATGCCGGTGTGGTTTGTTCGTACATCGAGTGGGACTCAAAGATGCATATCTCGAAGGCGCCAGCGTTCACGCGTTCTCTGCCGAAACTCCGAATCGGTCGTCCGGGTTTCGGGATGGTCGTTCTGGTCGCCCTCGCCGGCTCCACGTCGAACCTTGTCGCTGAACAGGCCTTGAGTGACCTGATGCCCTTCACCGAAGAAGCGGTCCAGCGCGGGCTTGACTATCAGATGGCGGGCTATCCTCAACCCTACGGCTACTCGGGTTTCGGCATTACCTTTGCAGATCTGAACAACTCGGGCGCGCAGGATGTCCTGATCATGGGGAATCCCGAACGAACCATGGGGGTCTTTGAGAACGATGGCACGGGCCACTTTACGAATCGTTCCGCCGGCAACGGGCTCTCCGCGTTCCAATCCGGATCCAGCGTCGCCGTGGCCGACTTCAACGGAAACGGCCTGCCCGACCTGTACGTCACCCAGCTCGCGCACATGAATCGACTCTACCAGAACGATGGCAACTTCCAGTTCACCGATGTCACTCAGTTTGCGGGCGTGGGTGAAATGGGGGCCAGCAAGAGTGCCGTCTGGGGCGACTTCGACAACGACGGCTGGCTGGATCTCTTTGTCTGCAATTACGACGGCATCATCTCCGGCACGGGCTCGATGCATAACCGCCTCTTCAGGAATCTTGGCAATGGAACATTTGAAGATGTCTCCCAGAGCCAGGGGGTTTTCCAGTTCGCCCTCACCTTCCAGGCCATCTTCTTCGACATGAATCGCAACGGCTTCCTGGATCTTTACGTCTCGAACGACCGCGGATTTCTGGCCAGTTTTCCCGGCAATTTTCTTTACACCAATATCAACGGCATGTACGAGAACGTCTCTGAGTCTTCCGGCGCCGGGGTGGAACTCTTTTCGATGGGATTGGCCTGCGGCGATCTCAACGGAAACGGCTACCCCGAGATCTACGTCACCAACATC
>SKZB01000438.1 GCA_007127615.1 Phycisphaerales bacterium
ATACGGGCGTCGATCTGCTTTTCGCGCAGCGCTTCGATCTGATTCGCAAACTCCTCTGCGATCGGCTGCACGCGCGACCGCTCGTGTTCGGTGAGATCCTCAGCATCGAGAACACGCGTCACCTGCAGGGTCCAGAAATCTCCACCGACCATGTACCGCTCGCCAAAATACTTCTCGAAGAGTTGCCGGCGAATCGGCACACCAACCTCCGGTCCCAGCTCGCGGGCGATCTTCTCGATCGTTTGCACATACAGATGCCGCACCGCGTCGGGAGAAACCCCTCCCAGCTCGAGGCGTGCCTTCTGGCGCGCAACCGCCACGGCACCATGGCCGAGCCGACCTTCCGGGTTCCGCGGATCACCCGCGAACTGCTGCTGTATCGATTCAGCGGCGCGGATCGCGATGCGACGATTGGCGACCACGAGGCGGCGCAGGATCTGCAGATAGGATTCTTCGAACTGCTGAAGAATGATCTCGACGTGCGCCCGTTCCGCGGGAGAAAGACCCGCTTGTTTCAGATGACCGTGCAGGTCGAGTTGCCGGCCGGGATGCGCAACCGGCTCCAGGCGCCCGATTTCCCGCGTGGTGCGGAGGCGCGGAAGCTTTTCACGCTGCTCGCCGGTCAGAAACGATTCGATTTCGGCGAAGTAGGCCGCATCAATCTCCGCCAACGCCCGCTGAATTCGTTCGTGCTCGCGGTGCACTTGACGCAATCGGCCCGGCGCAACCGCATCCAGACGGAGAAACATGAAAACGGACATCTGTTGTTGGTACGCCGCAATCGGACCGGTTCGAAGCTGGCGGTCCTCGTTCAACGCCTTCTCCAGCGAGGCGATCGCGGCGAGGTGCTGGGCCGCGCTGAACGAGAGCTCCTCGGCATGGCGATCGACGTCCGCCATCGTCAGCGGCGCGGAAAAAGCATGTTCGGCGAGCTGGCCGGAGACCGCGCCGGCCGACCGCATCAACACCAGAGCAATGAAAATGACCCGATATCCGCAATGCATCTGTTACCCCATGCCACAACGCTACCGCACCATTCGGCCGGGATCAATATCAATGTCAATTCACGTGCCGCCCCCGCCGGCGAATTCGGCATCCCTGAAGCAGTCCGGGCCGATCGGGAATGGATTCACGATGTGGATGTCTCGTCCCTGAGCAGTTTGACCGAGAGTTGACGGTCGGGATCGCCGGCGAGATGCAGCGTCTGGGTCGGGAAGGCAAAGTTGATGCCCGCTTCGCTGAACGCCTTGAAGAGCCGGCGGTTGAACTCCTCGTTGTAGGTGAGGAACCCCCACCAGTCCCGGCCCTGATCGGCATCGAGAAAGTACCAGTACGCCACGGAGATATTCAGGCTCGCGGCATTGTACTCGTTGAAATAGATCCGCGGCGGGCGCTCATCGAGTCGGAACGGCCCGGTCATATCATCCGCCGCGAGAATGTCCTTGATGAGCTGCACCGCTTCATCGATCTTCCCTGCGGAAGTGTCGTAGGGGATCGTCACATCAAGCATGCGCCGCAGGAACGGCCGCGCGGAGATGTTCTCCACCGTCCCGTCGATGAACTTCATGTTCGGCACCGTGATCAGGTGACCGGTAAAGGTGCGGATCCTGGTCGAGCGAAAGCCGATCTCTTCGACGAAGCCGTCCGTCCCGGTGAAGACGATGCGATCTCCGACGGCAAAGGGTTTATCGAGCAGCACGGTGATCGAACCGAAGACGTCCTTGATCGAGTCCTGCGCGGCGAGTGAGACGGCGAGGCCGGCGATTCCGAGGCCCGCCAGCCACGCGGTGATGTCCACGCCGAAAACATTCTGCGCAATAAAGAGAACGAACACGACGATGACGAAAATGCGCAGCGCTTTGCGGATGAGGGGCACGAGCTGGCCGCTCAGCTTCGTCGCGCTGGCTTCGGTGACGCGGCGCAGACCCACATCGACGATGTCCACCAAATTGAAGATGAACCAGCCGATGGAGATGGTGTACAGAAACATGACGACGTTGCGCGAGAACTCGTTGAGATCTTCGGGCATTTCCAGGAAGCGCAGTCCGACCGAAATGCCGAGCGTGGTCAAGGCCAGGCTGGCGGGCGAGGCGGCGTCCTGAAAGACGAGCGAGCGAACCGTCCAGGATTCCCCCTGCAGACGTCGGGCAATCCCGCTCAGCAAAAGTTTGGCGAACCAGCCCAGCACAACCCCGCCGAATATGCAGCCGGCGAGCACCATCCAGGCCCACAGCGGGGTCTGGTCGAAGACGCTCGTCACCTGATCGATCAGAGAATTGGCATCGTCGGCCGGCGGCGTCGCGTTGCCGGCGGTCTCGTCGTTCGCCGGGCGGGGATCAACCGAATCTTCGTGGTTCGGCGCATCTTCGGCTGCACCCGTCTGTGGCGCGGCCGCCGCGGATCCGAGAACCAGCGGGCCGGCGAGAAAACCAACGCCCAGCAGAACGGCGAGGAATGCGGCGTGTCGGAGCAGCGGCTTCATGCCGCATACCTTAGGGACGTTCTCTTATCCGGCAACCGGGCCCGCCGCCGAACGCCGGTCAACCCTCAGCTTTCCGCCAGAATCACCGGCTTCGGCGGCGGAGGCGGCGCTTCGCCGGCGATCGCACGGGCGATTCGATCGGCGTGGATGTGCGAGTTTTCGATGTAGACCTGAAATCCCGATTGGGTGCCGGCCGAGACGGTGCCCGCGACGTAGACGCCCGGCACATTCGTCTCCATCGTGTCCTCATCAAACGAAGGCACTTCCGCCTCGCCGTTGAGGGTCACGCCGAGCATGCGGCAGAGGGACATGTCCGCGCGGTAGCCGATCATCGCGAGCACGCGATCGGCTTCAATCTCGACGATTTCGTCCCGATGGCCATCCCCGGTGGAGGCCAGCGTGACGTGCGTGGGCGTGATCCGCGTGGGGATCGTGTTGAGACGCAGATCGATCGCCCCCTTCCTGATCAGCATGTCCAGTTCCGGCCGCAGCCAGTATTTGATGCGCGGGCTGAACTCGCTCCCGCGGTAGCTGATGGTGACCTTGGCGCCGGCGGAGTGACATCGGATGGCGGCTTCGACGGCGGAATTCTTGCCGCCGATAATCAGCACACGCTCACGCCAGTACTGATGAATCTCACCGAGATCGTGGGTCACGTGCGCCAGATCATCGCCGGGGACGTTCAACGCACGTGGCGAAGCCGTGCCGCCGGTGGCGAGAACGATGTAGCGCGCCCGGTAGGTGCGGGATTCGCCGCTGCGTTTCCGCGTGTGCAGCGCAAAGCCGTCGATGGATTGGTCGGTATCAATAACTCTTTCGTAGGTCTTGATATGCAGATCAAACTGGTCGGCAACCGCGCGAAGATAGGCAAGATACTCCTCGCGCCGGCACTTCGCCTGGGTCGCGGAGGGGATCGGCACGCCCGCAATCGCGATGCGCTCATTCGAGCTGAAAAACTGCGTCAGCGGCGGAAAGTCCGCAATGACCTGGCCGATCTGACCCGCTTCGATGTGAAGATAGTCAATCCTGCGCTGCGCCAGTCGGAGGGCGGTTTCCAGACCGATGGGACCGGCACCGATGATGATGGTGGATGTGCGGGAATCGTTCTGGTCAGTCATAGGCCGTCCGGGGAAGAATCGTGCCAGAGTCACTGGCGATCAGAATATCGATCATCGTGGAGCGATCGTAGAGCGCCGCGGGGGGCACGAACAAACGTCCCATACC
>SKZB01000497.1 GCA_007127615.1 Phycisphaerales bacterium
GCGGCCTCGGCCTGTTGGCCGGCATCACGCTCGCAGCAACGATCGCAAACACCGCAAAGGCCGACCACCCGTGCGTGCCGGAGTGGCAGGCCTTCACCAGCGGCGGGCAAACCGGGGTGAGTGGCAGTGTGATAGCCAACACGGTGTGGAACGGCGAACTGGTCGCCGCCGGCACCTTCGAGACGGCAGGCGGCCAGACGGTCAACCGCATCGCGCGCTGGGACGGCTCAGAGTGGCATCCATTGACCTCCGGTGGAGAGATCGGTGTGGATGGCGGCGTTCTCGAGGTGAATGCCGTGACGGTGTGGAATGGCGATCTGATCGCGGCTGGAATCTTCCTCACGGCGGGCGGCCAGATCGTCCGTAACATCGCGCGCTGGGACGGCTCAGAGTGGCATCCTTTCACCTCCGGCGGTCAGACCGGGCTCGGCGTGAATTTTCCGAGCGAACGGGTACATGCCCTCACCGTCTACAACGGTGACCTGATCGCCGGTGGCGACTTCGTCACAGCGGGAGGCCAGGACGTCAACTACATCGCGCGCTGGGACGGCTCGGCGTGGCATCCCCTCACCTCCGGCGGACAGAGCGGGGTGGGGCCGATTGCCCTCTGGGACACAAGGGTACGCGCGTTGACGATCTACGATGGCGATCTGATCGTGGGTGGCAGGTTCAACACAGCGGGCGGTCAGACCGTCAACAACATCGCGCGCTGGGATGGCACGCAGTGGCATCCGTTCATCGCAGGCGGGCAAACCGGGGTGGGTGGGGCCAGCTTGGATTCCGTCAACGCGTTGACGATTTACGACGGCGACCTGATCGCCGGTGGCGAGTTCGCCACGGCGGGTGGCCAGACGGTGAACCGCATCGCACGATGGGACGGCTCTACCGGACAATGGCACCCGCTCATCTCCGGTGGACAGATCGGGGTGAGCGGCGGTGCTACCTCCAGCGTGCGAGCCCTGTCGGTGTGGAACGGCAATCTGATTGCTGGCGGCTTCTTCACCACGGCAGGCGGTGTGACGGTCGACCGCATCGCGCGATGGAACGGTTCTTCGTGGCATCCCCTTATTGTCGGATGCGATCTGGTCGGAACGACCGGTGCGGTGTTCGCGCTGACTGTGTACGACGGCGACATAACCGCCGGCGGCAGCTACATCACGGCGGGCGACCAGACGGTCAACCGCATCGCCGCCTGGCAGGCATGCCCGTATCGCGGCGCGTGCTGCGTCAACGGCGCGGTCCTTGAAGTCTTTTCTGACGAGTGCGCAGCCGCTGGCGGCGTGTTCTTCGGCGAGGAAGTGCCGCCAGAGGATGTCGAGTGCGATCCGGTGCCGCTTTCGTGCCCCGCCGATCTCACCGGCGACGGCGAGGTGAATGTCTTCGATCTGTTGGAATTACTCAGCAATTGGGGCGCGTGCCCGTCGAGCTGAACACGAAACGGCTGACAACGTGATGGTTCTCCTCACGAAAGCCCAGGCATCGCCATGCCTGGGCTTTTTCGTGTTATCTCAGTTTTCTTCCGGGCGTGCCCACGCTGAATGTCGCCTGTTTGGGGGAGGGGAGAGCGGTCGGTTCCGTTCTCCGGCTTCTCCGATGCCGTCGCATCATCCACAAACAAGGAGTTCCAGTATGTTCCGTTCACGACCAACCCGCCGCGGGCTTCTCGGCCTCGGCCTGCTCGCCACCATCGCGGCCGCGTCCGCGGCCCAGGCGGCCGACATCCACGTTCCCGGCGACTTCCCGACGATCACCATTGCCATCAACAACGCATCAGACGGCGACACCATCATCATCGCCCCCGGGACCTATTTCCAGCCGGTCGATCTCGGAAGCAAGCAGATATCGTTGATCGGCTCGGGCGGACCGGAGGTCACGACGATCAACGCCTTCGGGAAGGGCTCGGTCCTGCGCATCACCGGTGGCCAGTCGCTCGACACGGTGATCGAGGGGCTGACCTTCACCGGCGGCCTGGCGTACCGGGGCGGCGGCATCTTCATCAATGGCGCCAGCGCCACGGTTCGAAACTGCCGCTTTATCGATAATCAAGCCACGCTGACGGCGCCAGGTGGCGGCGATCCCGGTGATGGCGGTGGGCTGTTCATCGAGAACGGTTCGCTGGTCCTCGAAAACTCCGAGTTTCTTGACAATGTGTCGGCTGAGCTTGGTGGCGGCGCATACTTTCGATCGAACACCAATGTGACGGTGACCGATTGCCACTTCGAGGGCAACATCGCGCTGCTGGGTGCCGGGGCAGCGGCGCACGACGCCACGGTCAACATCTTTGACAGTACCTTCCTGATGAACGGAACCCTGACCGACACCAAGGATGGTGGCGGACTGCACCTGCAAGGCGGCAACGTTTTCGTCGACCGTTCCCGCTTTGAAGGCAACACCATCTTTGACGACGGCTTCGCGATCAGGGCGCGAGGCGGCAGCAAGGTCGAGTTGCACAACAGTCTGTTCCTGAACAACACCGGCGCGGAAGGACCGACGCCCAACGGCACGATCCACTCATTTGAGTCCGGTACGCACGTCGATGTGTTTCACTGCACAATGGTTGGGAACTCCAGCCCCCTCAATGCGGGCCTGCGGACCTTTGATGGGGGCACGATTGATTTCCGCAACGGGATCATCTGGGACAACGGCGGCACCAGCGTCGTCGCGGCCTCGCCTGCGGGTTCCATCGTCGTGACGTACAGCGTGGTGCAGGATCTTTCACCGGGCGACTGCTGCTCGGTCCACAATACCCCCGGCTGCAGTGATCCAAAATGCGAACCCCTGATCTGCGGCCAGGACCCGTTCTGCTGCAATACGGAATGGGATTCCCTCTGCGCCAATGCCGCCATCGACCAGTGCGATGTCTGCAACGGTGGCGGCGGCAACATCTCCATCGATCCGATGCTCGATGCCCAGTTCGCGCCGTTGCCCGGATCCCCGGTGATCGACGCCGCCGACACCACCGTGCTCCTCGGAGAAGATCCGCGCGACTTCGACCTGAACCCCCGGGCGGTGAACGATCCCGATACCGAGATCACCGGCATTCCCGTCTACGGCCTGACCGCCGACATCGGCGCGTTTGAGTTCCAGCCCGAAGGCGGCACCGGCGAGCCGTGTCCGGAACCGACCTGCCCTGGTGACCTCAACGGCGATGGCGTGGTGAACGTGTTCGATCTTCTCGAACTGCTCGGCAGCTGGGGCACCTGCCCGTAACGCGAACCGCGCGCGGGCTTCTCAGAATTGAAGAATCTTCTCTCGAAAGCCCAAGGATGGCGATCCCTGGGTTTTTCGGTTTTGAAGTGATGAAGTGACGGGATAACGGGCCGCGCGGGGGCCTGGACACTTTCTGGTCTCTGATCCCTTCGTGCTCTTCGCGCTCCTCGTGGTGAGACCATGGGCCGCGAACTCCGTGAACCGACCGGCGGAAAGAGATTCACCACGAAGAACACGAAGGACACGAAGAACATGAAGATGGGATGGAGGAGTGAAGCGACGAAGCGACGAACTGACGGAGTGACGGCGCGCGGGGGACTGGATACGTTCTGGTCTCTGATCCCTTCGTGCTCTTCGCGCTCTTCGTGGTGAGACCATGGGCCGCGAACTCCGTGAACCGACCTCCGGAAAGAGATTCACCACGAAGAACACGAAGGACACGAAGAACATGAAGATGGGATGGAGGAGTGAAGCGACGAAGCGACGAAGTGAA
>SKZB01000021.1 GCA_007127615.1 Phycisphaerales bacterium
AAGCGCCCCATCACGCCCGCCCGGCGGGCCGCGTGCCACGCCAGCACGAACAGCAACGCCCACTTGGCGACCTCACTGGGCTGAAAATTGATCGGCCCGAAAAAGATCCACCGGCGGGCGCCGTTGATCTCCCGGCCGATCTCCGGCACGTGCACCAGGAGCAGCAGGCCGATCGACCCGACCACCAGCCAGGGGATCGGCGAGTTCACCCCCCGCGCCCGGTAGAACCACATCGTCGGAATGTTGATCGCGATGAGCATCGCGATGACCGCCATGATCGCCAGCTTCGCCTGCCGGCCCCAGATCACATCCGCCACCGTCACGGCGCGCGCGGGATCCACCGAGAGTCCGGCGGAGCTGACCATGAGCACGCCGAAGGTCAGGAGCGTGATGACGATGAGTATGATCCCGTGGCCGGCGCGCAACATGTCCCTGGTATCGGCGGCAAGCGGTTCGGCCCGTCAGATTTCGGAATCGAACCCCCGCGCACGGGCGAGGGTGTCCGGGCGCGGCGCGAGTCGCGCAACAAGTGGGGGGGAGGTGACCCGTGATTCGGAAGTGCCGGCCGCCCTCCGAACGTCCGCCGCCGGCGGCCCGTGGCCGCTTTTTTCAGTGCGCTTTCGATGTGCCGGCCGGGGCGAGCTCAACCACCACCAGACGCGGCTGAAACCAGTCCCGGGCCAGAACCACGCGGGCCGGCGCGTCCTGCATCATGACGGACATCATCCCGAGCGCGCTGGCGGGGACGTCCGCCGTTTCGCCCCGCGCCAAGCGGCCATGATCACCGGAATCAGAAGCCCGGGCGCTCGGTTTCAGTGTCGGCGCGGTCTGCGCCCAGTCCCGGGATTCGGGGGTCGCGCAGCCGCCGGCCGGCGCGAGCAGAACCAGCAGCATGCCCGTCACGCCGCCCACGGCGCCCCGGACGATTCGCCGGGGACGGCGCCCGGCGGGTTCCATCCACCCGCCGCCGAGTTGGGTTCGAATTCGTTTCTTCATGGCGAGTTCTTCATGGCGAATTCACGCGCGAATCCTCAGAATCCCAGACCTCAGAATTCCAGCCCTCAGACCCCGGTCCTTCGTAAGGTCCAATCCACCGGCCCGCAGTCGCTGCCCTCAGATACAGGCCCTCAGATGCAGGCCCTCAGATACAGGCCCGTCAAAATCGCCTTCGAAACGGCGAGAGATCAGAAATCGGCCAATTCGGTCGGCGGGCATGATAAAACAAAACCCGCGGCAAGGGAAACCTCGCGCCCGCGGGATTTGACCCCGAGTTTCTCCGCTTCTTCCGGTGGGCGCGGTCCGTTCAGCGGCTACGATGCACCGGCATGGTCAAATCAACCTCCCAACCCCGCCCCGACGCGCCGATGGTCTACCTCGAAACCTTCGGCTGCCAGATGAACGAGCTCGACAGCGAGCTCGTCGAGGGGCATCTCACCGCGCTCGGCTACCGGTTCACGAAAGACGTCGATCACGCC
This sequence comes from Phycisphaerales bacterium, assembly GCA_007127615.1. Taxonomy (GTDB): domain Bacteria; phylum Planctomycetota; class Phycisphaerae; order Phycisphaerales; family SM1A02; genus SKZB01. The sequence goes on from SKZB01000021.1 coordinate 1,476, forward strand.
GACATCGTCCTGTACAACACCTGTTCGGTCCGTGAGCAGGCGGAGAACAAGGCCCTCAGCCGCATCGGGCAGATCGGCATCAGAAAACGAGAAGGCCAGCCGATCGTCCTCGGAGTGATCGGCTGTATGGCCGAGCGCGAAGGCGCGGCGATGGTCAGAAAGTATCCCCAGATCGATCTGCTCTGCGGACCGGGCGAGCTCGACAAGCTTCCGATGCTGCTCGACAACGTGCTCCGAACCGGCGCTTCGGCCGAGGCGGACCGCGCCATCGACCGGATCGCCCTGCAGGGATCGAACGCCCGGCGGACCGGCACGCTTCAGGCCGCGGAGGATTCGCTGGAGATGCTCGATCTGTCGCGCGCGTTCGACCCCGATCGCGCCGAAGCCGGCGGCCGCTCCGCCTACGTGCGCATCACCCGCGGCTGCAACAAATTCTGCACCTACTGCGTCGTGCCGCACACCCGGGGACCGGAAGTTCACCGCACGCCGGATGCGATTATCGAAGAGTGCCGGATGCTCGCCGGCCGCGGCGTGATCGAGATCACCCTGCTCGGGCAGACGGTGAACCACTACCATTACACCCACGGCTCGGCGCTGACCATCGAAGGCCGTGAAGCCCCGCAGGTCGGTCCCGGTCTCAAGGCGTTTCGCCGGACCGCGGTCGCCTCGCCGCTCGGCGCCCGCACCACCACCTTCGCCGACCTGCTCCACCGCATTCACGAGGAAGTCCCCGCCATTCAGCGATTGCGGTTCGTGACCAGCTATCCGCGCGACTTCACCGACGATGCCCTGCGCGTCATGGCCGAATCCCCCCGGATCTGCAACTACCTGCACGTTCCCGCCCAGTCCGGCTCGGACCGGATTCTCAAGCTGATGAACCGCGGCTACACCCGCGCGGAGTACCTCGAGTTCATCGATCGTGCCCGATCCTTCATGCCCGACGTCTCAATCGCCGGCGACATCATTGTCGGCTTTCCGACCGAAACGGAAGAGGACTTTGAGCTGACCCGGTCCCTCCTCCGGTCGGTGCCGTTCAAGAACAACTTCATCTTCAAGTACTCCCCCCGGCCGGGCACGGTCGCGATCGACCGGTTCGAGGACGACGTGCCGGATGCGGTCAAACGCCGGCGGAACAACGAGCTGCTCGCGCTGCAGGCGGAAGTCAGCGCCGAAGTCCACGCCGGCTGGGTCGGCCGTTCGGTCGATGTTTTTGTGGAGAAGGTCAGCCGCGCGTCGAAAGCCCGCCAGGGGCAGATCGAGCTCGGCTGGGCCAGACCCCGGGTTCAGATGGCCGGCCGCACCGCCGGCGACCTCATCACCGTCTTCGATCTGCCCGAATCGATGGAACCGGAGAATCTGATCGGGCGAATCGTGCCGGTGAGGATCACCGGTTCCCGGTCCCTGCTCCTGCAGGGTGAATTGATCGGTTCCGATGAATTCCTGCTTGACAGCAGCGTTTCGGTGATCCATACTGATTGATTGAGTGAGTGGGTCCGATTCGGGCCTCGGTTGAGATCGAGAGTGAGAGATCGCGCGACCTGCAAGCGAGCGGATAGGAGCTGGCGCAAGGCTGGCGCAACAGATAGCTCGCATGCGTGAGCGCGAGAGGAGTCAGAAGAAGTTCAGAATGACGGTGGAACGACGTGCGGGCGCAGGCGCTTCCGTACGGCCGTGCGGCCATGGGGTCGTACGGAGAGACCCGATCGAGCGGTTCCGTGACGAGTCGGTCACGGTCCGGGCACGCCGGTGAGTGTCCATGATCGGTGGACATATGGCGAACTGGTGAAGATATGTGAATAAGGCATCTTCTCCAGATTAACGATGATCGAAGTCAATCAAAAAGCAGACGGTTACGCTTGACTCGCCGACGCGAGCAAGTATCTTGAAGCTGGAAGTAGGGGTTCGGAGGTGTTGCATCCGACTGCACACCCATGCAACACCTGGGTAATTCAGGAGTAGTCTTTTTCGAGACTCGAAAACAAAGAAGAAAGGTCCATGATCATGAAAGTAAAGACTCTGTCAGTTCTTGCGGGCGCCAGCGCGATGCTCATCGCGGGCACCGCGTCCGCCGGTTTCGACGGCTTCACCATTGAAGAAGCCGGCACGTACAGCAACGGCGGCAACAACTGGGTCAGCTACCAGGTTTTCGCCAACTTCGGCGCTGGCGGCGGTACGGTCGGCTTCGTCGGTGGTGGTACGGTCACCAACAACGCCTCCGAT
>SKZB01000244.1 GCA_007127615.1 Phycisphaerales bacterium
CGAACGGTGACCCGCTCATCGCCCATGTGACCGGCCATTCGCTTGCCCTTCTTCACCTTCGGACCGGTGCCGAGGTTCGTCGCGTGACCGCCGATCGAACCGGCGGAGCGGTGCTTGCGCTCCACGCCGTGACTGGCTTCGAGACCGGCAAAGTTATGCCGCTTCATGACGCCCTGGAATCCCTTGCCCTTGCTGGTGCCGATGACGTCCACAAATTTGACGCCTTCAAAAACCGACACGTCCAGCGACTGACCGAGTTCGTAATTCTCCACCTCTTTGGCATCTTCGAAGCGCACCTCGCCGTGATGACGAAGCGGCCCCGTACCGGCCTTGCCGTCGTGTCCGATGATCGGCATCGTGCTGCGGCGCGGCTTGACCGGATCGAACCCGATCTGGATCGCGCTGTAGCCATCGCGCCCGGTCTGTTTGACCTGAGTCACGGGGCACGGGCCGGCCTCTATCACGGTGACGGGAATGTTCCGGCCGTCTTCCGTGTAGTAGCGCGTCATGCCGATCTTTCGTCCGAGCAGTGCAGCGGGCATTTCGAACTCTCCGTTCGGGCCAGGGGTTGAACGCTTCTCAAACCGTCAGCGGGCAACGTGGCCGGACACTCTTGAAAACCAGATGTTCTCGCAAACAACTCTGAAGAAAAAACGGCCGCATCCGCGGCCGCAGGGGCAAACACAAAATCACTACGCCTTGATCTTGACAAAAACGCCGGCCGGAACCACCAGACGATTAAGCGCTTCGACGGTGCGGGCGTTCGGCTCGGTGATGTCGATGATCCTCTTATGCGTGCGGATCTCGAACTGCTCACGCGACTTCTTGTCAATGAAGGGACTGCGGTTGACGGTATAGACCTCGCGTCGCGTCGGCAGCGGAACCGGACCGGCCACCCGGGCGCCGGTGCGCTTGGCGTGGTCCACAATCTCCTTCGCCGACGCATCCAGTGCCTGATGGTCGTACGCTTCCATTCGAATTCGAATCTTGCCGCCGGTCATGGCTGACAATCCCTCGCGCGTAGTCAAAAAACGAAAATAAGATCACTCCGGCCGCAGGCATATCCCACCATGCCAGGACGCGGCCCGGAGAGGCGAACCGGAGATCATACGTTTTCTGTGAGATCTGTCAACAGTCCGGGGCGAAGCGGGCAATTTTTCTGCGGCCGCGCTCCCGGCATACCACGAATCCGCCGAGCGGGATAGAGTGACCACATGATCGATTTACGCGACCTGCCGTTTTGGAACCGGGTGAGTTCGCCGGCCCGGCGTTCTGCCTCACGACCCGCACCATCAGCCCGCCGTCCGCGTGGAAAGGGCGTCGGCGCCCTCGCCGGGGCGCTGCTGGGATTGGGGCTGTTGGTCGGCCTGCCCGCCGCACCGTCGGTGGGAACGACGTTCCATGCGGCGGCATCGAAAGAAAAAATCGCCGAGCCAGGACGAGCAACGCGGGACGGGCTTCGCCCCATCTCGCCGGGCGAAGAGGCGGCTCGCCACCTCGGGCGCCATGCCCCACCGTTTGTCTCCGAGTCGCTCGGCGTGGCGTTTCACCGGCCGGCGGACTCGATCGTCTCCGGCGAACGCCGGGCCGGCGAGATCGTGTACATGATCGCGGAGAACGCCGATTCCCCCGACTGGAACCTCTCCGTCCAGCACCTGTTTGTCACCGCCGGCCGATTCGATGCGGAACAGCAGGTCGAGGATCACCTGCAGCAGCTTCGCCGCGCGGAGCGTGATTTTCGCGTCCTGGAAAACAAATCCATTCTTGTCAATGGAATTCAGGGTCACCTCGCCTACGTTGAGCAGCGTCCGGGCCGGGAGGCGGACCCGATTGTGAACGGCTGGCTGATCCTGCCGCAGGGCGAAAATGTGCTGCTGGTCTTCTCGATGCTGCTCTTCCCGGAGGATTACGCCCGTTTGCGACCGATGTTTGACGCGATCATTTCCACCGTTGCGGTTCGATCGGCGGAGGAACTGGCCGTGCGCCGTATGGGGCGGATCGAAGCGGGCCGGCGTTTTCTCGAACGCCTGGATCCCGATCAGCTTCGCGAGCTCGCCGGAACCCGCGAATGGAGCCGGATTTACCGGGAAGGGGCCGATGGTGATCCCGATGCGGAGGAGGAGGTCGGCTACGCACTTCTCGAGATCCGGGAGGGCCGGCGCGGCGAGCTCAATCCCGACCGCCATCCCGATCGATACTCTGACCGCGAGCGCCGGGAAGGTCTGCTCGTCCGGATGCAGGGGCGGGCCATCGGCGATGCGCAGCGGAACATCTTTTTCGATTCTCTTGCCCTCTACTGGATCTCCTGGGACCAGACCGAGGAGGCCTGGAGTGTCCGCGGCACTCAGCGCCAGGGCGAGGCCGCCCGCACGGAGAGTGAAACCGGCATCCGCAATCCCGCCCGGACCGGCGCCCCGCGCGCCTTGCTGACCGTGGTTCGCGATCGGGGCAGCGAATACACCCGCGAGCCGATCGAATGGGAGGTGCCCGAGTCGTACCTGTCCCAGGCGCTCGGCACCATCATCGGCCGACTGCTGCCGATGGACCGCGAGAGAACCGTGGAGTACGCCTACTACTTCTATAACTTCACCCTCTCGAACCCCCAACTCTCCGTGCGCATCGACGAGTGGGGGCCGGCTGACGATGACTCGGGCAACTGGGTCCTTCGCACGCGTCTCGGCGCCGAATCGCCGGTCATCACCACCCTGTACTCACCATCCCGGCAGTTCATCCGCCGAACCCGTGGCGATGGCACGATCACGGAGCCGATCTCACTCGAACGCTTGCACCGCCTCTGGCAGCGCAAGGGCCTGCCGACCGGGCCGGAACACGGGTCATCCCGTCCCGCCGACCGCACTCCGGGACGTCCCGCCGATCCATCCCCCGGACGCGGCGGAAGCCGGCCCGCGCGATGAAATCGTTCTTCTGCACGCTCATCCTGATCACCCCCCTCTTCGCCGCGGCCGCCGGCTGCCATTCGTCCGCCGCCCCCGAATCGGCCTTCGGGCGGGTCCTGGTTGAGGAAACGGCCGACGCTCCTCCATTGGAGCTGCAGGATCTGTACGCGGAACGATCGCACCTTCACCGGTTTCAGCTCGTGGCCGGCGGCAACCCAAACACCGCCCGCGTTACGGTAAAGCGCGAGCGCGCGACGAGGTACCGGGCCGACTGGCGCGACGTTGAGTCGGGCGGCCGCACTGATTACTGGCGCGTCGAGGATGGCCGGGCCCTGCTGACGGCGGTCCTGGATCCCGACGAGAACTCGCTGTCGAAATTCGATCCGCCACTCGTGGTCGGCTACGCCGAACTTTCGCCGGGTGAGCAGCGCGAGGCCGCCGCCTCCATTCGCGTCGTCTACGCGGACCGTCCCGACCGGCTCCGCGACCGCGGCGCGGCAACGCGCACGATCGAACACCTCGGCTGGGCACAACTGCAGACGGATCGCGGCACGGAAACCCTGCTCCACATCCGCACCACGTTTCGGGCTGAACTTCAGCGCGCCGAAGCGGAACGAACGATCGAACTCTACATTGAGCCCGGAACGGGCATCATCGCCCGCGATGAACGCGAACGCATCCGTATCCTCGGGCTGTTCGGCCCCCGAACGAATCGCAGTCTCCTGCGCGAGCGCGAAACAGAATCCGAACCGGAAGACCGGCGATAGCGCGACCGCCGCTCCTTGCCGGCGACC
>SKZB01000081.1 GCA_007127615.1 Phycisphaerales bacterium
GACGGGGATCGGGGCGTGGTTCCCGCTGCGGGTCAACTGCCCGGCGGAGATCGCCATGATTACCATGCGCCGCAGCGATGGCGCCTCGTCGGCGGATCACCTGCGCACGCCCGGCTCCTTTGCCGATCAGCTCGATTCTCTGGTGAGCCATGACGACGATGGCCGCCGCCGGGCCTGAACGGTTGACCTCGGAAGACCGTCCCCGCAAGACCAGCCTCGCAGGACAAACCCTTCAGGACCAGGGACCCCGACCATGCTGCCGGATCATCCGCTCATTCTGGACGGCGCGACGGGGACGGAGCTGGAAACGCGCGGCGTGCAACTATGCGCGCCGCTCTGGTCGACCCGGGCGATTCTCGAAACACCGGATCTTTTGCGCGATCTGCACCGCGCGTACCTCGAAGCCGGCGCGGATCTGATCACGACGAACACCTTTCGGGCCCACGCGCGGAATCTGCACGATGCGGAGCTGAATCTGCCGGCACGGGAAATCGTCAACCGCGCGGTGGCGATCGCGATCGAAGCCCGCGATCAGGTCAACTCCCCGGCGCGGATCGTCGGTTCGGTCGCGCCCCTGGAAGACTGCTACCGTCCGGACCTTGCGCCGGATGAGACGACCTGTGCGCACGAGCACGAGCGGATGATTCGGCATCTCCTGGACGCCGGAGTCGATCATCTGCTGATCGAAACGATGGGCACGCTGCGGGAAGCGTCGGCGGCCGCGCAGGCCGCGGAGCGGCTCGCGCCGGATCGCTGGTCGATCTCGCTGCTGATGACGCACGCCGGGCCGCCGGGACGGTTGTTCAGCGGCGAACCCGCGGCGCCGCTCCGGCCGCACCTGGTCACCGCGACGGCGGTGGGGGTGAACTGTATTCCCGCGCCGGACGTGCGCATGCACCTGCACTGGTGGCGGAAGCAGTTGCCCGGGGATACGCGCCTCCTGGCCTACGGCAACACCGGTCAGCGGAACGCCGATGGTTCCTGGCGCGCGACCCGCGCGGAAGATCCGGCGTGGTACGCCTCGCTGACCGACCATTGGCGCGAAGCCGGCGCGACGATCGTCGGCGGATGCTGTGGCACCACGCCGGAGACCATTCGCGCCGTGGCCGGCCGCTGGCGCGCGATCTCCTGATCTTTGGAATACCCGGCGGTCGGGCCGTTCACGGCCGAATCGGGCGGCTCCACCGGTGGCTCACCTCCGGCGCGGCTTGCCGCCGACGTGCTACACTGAGCCCCGCCCGCTCAAAGTCACCCCGAACCGTTGACCCGCGAAAGGACCACGCCCCGATGCCGTTTGCGATTGAAGTGATTCACGGCCGTCAGATTCTCGATTCCCGCGGCAACCCGACGCTTGAAGTCGAGGTCGCCCTCGCCGGCGGCGCGACCGGCCGCGCGGCGGTCCCCTCCGGCGCTTCCACCGGTGAGAACGAAGCCGTCGAGCTGCGCGATGGCGATCAGAAACGCTACCGCGGCAAGGGCGTCGATCAGGCGGTCGCCAACGTGAACGAAGTCATCGCGTTTGAACTCTTCGGCATGGATGCGCGGGAGCAGGAAGCGATCGATGCGGAATTGATCGACCTCGACGGCACGGAGAACAAGTCGAAGCTCGGCGCCAACGCGATGCTCGGGGTGTCGATGGCGGTCGCCCACGCCGCCGCGGGCGCGACCGAGCAGCCGCTGTACCGCTACCTCGGCGGGACGGCGGCGAAGGTCCTCCCCGTGCCGATGCTGAACATCCTCAACGGCGGCAAGCACGCGGACAACACCGTCGACTTCCAGGAGTTCATGATTCAGCCGTGGGGCTTTGACGACTTCGGCGAGGCGCTCCGCGCGGGCGTGGAAATCTACCACACGCTCAAGGAAGTCCTGCACGAGCAGGGTCTGTCCACCGCGGTCGGTGATGAAGGCGGTTTTGCGCCGAACCTGAAAGACAACGAAGATGCGCTGCGCGTCATCGCGCAGGCGACCGAGAAGGCGGGGTACTCACTCGGCGAGCAGATTTTCATCGCGCTCGACCCGGCCATGAGCGAGCTGGCGAGCGAAGCGAAGAAGAAGGGAAAGGAAGGGTACTGCTTCTTCTCCAGCGAACCGGATCGCATCGCCACCGCGGAGGAGATTATCGATCTCTGGGCGGGCTGGTGCGGGAAGTATCCGATCCGTTCGATCGAGGACGGGTTGGCGGAAGACGACTGGGCCGGCTGGGCGAAACTGACCGAACGGCTCGGCGAAAGGGTGCAGCTTGTCGGTGATGACCTGTTCGTGACGAATCCGAAGTTTCTGCAGCGCGGCATCGAGGAAAAGTGCGCGAACTCGATTCTCGTCAAGGTGAACCAGATCGGTACGCTCAGCGAAACGTTCGAGGCGGTCAACCTCGCCCGGCGACATCAGTATTCGGCCGTGCTCAGCCACCGCTCGGGCGAGACCGAAGACGCCACCATCGCGGATCTCGCGGTGGCGACGAACTGCGGTCAGATCAAGACCGGCGCGCCGTGCCGCAGCGATCGCAATGCGAAGTACAACCAGTTGCTGCGGATCGCGGAAGATCTCGCCGACCGGGCCGTCTACGGCAGCGTGACGTGGACGAAGTCCTGAACGCAGCGCCCGCCGACGAAAATTGATTGCAGCGCCCACGGTCAACGGTCCGTGGGCGTTGTCCTTTTCGGGCTACAATGCCGGTCAACTCATCAAGGGGAGCCCGTCCATGGTTACGCGCAAGATCGGCAAACTCCTTCGCGGCAAGGCGACGCCGCTGCAGCTCATGCTCGCCTGCATCATCGGTTCGATGCTCGGCTTCGTGCCCGGTTTCGCGCAGGGGGCGGGGCTGATTGTTCTGCTGCTTGTGCTTCTGGCCGTTCTGAATGCGAACTTGTTCCTCGCCGGCGTATCGGGGCTGGCGGCAAAGGCGATCGCGCTGCTCATCGCACCGGTCACGTTTCTGGTCGGCCGCGCCCTCCTGGACGGTCCGCTGAGCGGGTTGTTTCAGGCCGTGATCAACGCCCCGGTTCTTGCGCTGTTCGGCTTTGAGTATTACCTCACGACCGGCGGCATCGTGATGGGGCTGATCGTCGGCATCATCTTTGGTCTGCTCGTCATCCGCGGCCTCACGCAGTTTCGAACCAGGATGGCGTCGATGCAGGAAGGGTCTGAACGCTACCAGAAGTACGCGGACAAGTGGTACGTCAAACTGTTCACGTTCGTCTTCATCGGCGGCGGCGGAAAGAAGAAGGACTACCAGAAACTTCTGAGCCGGAAGTACGGCAATCCCATCCGGCCGATCGGCGTGATCGCGGCGGCGCTCTTCCTCGTGCTGATCGGGCTCGTCGGTCAGTTCTTCTCCGAGCCGCTGGTCACGCGGGCCCTGACCGCCGGTCTGGAACGCGCCAACGGCGCGACGGTCGATATCGGCTCGGCCGAGCTGAGCTTCCGGGAGAGTCGTTTGACGATCACCGGCTTCGCGATGGCGGATGCGAACGACCTGTCCCGGGATCTGCTCCGCGCCGAGCGCATCGAAGCGGCCATCAGCGGGCGTGACCTGCTGCGGAAACGTCTCGCACTGGATGATGTGGTTCTGGTGGACGCCGGAACCGGCGAGACGCGCCGCGTGCCCGGGCGAATCGTCGGCCGCCCGCCCCGGCCGGCCCCGGAAGATCCGGACCTCCGCAAGCCCGAAGAGAGAACGATTCAGGATTA
>SKZB01000295.1 GCA_007127615.1 Phycisphaerales bacterium
CGCGGTAGGTGTTGACCCAGCCGCAGAGGGTGACGGTCTGGCCGACGTGATCGGCCCGCAGTTCGCCGCACGTGTGGGTGCGCTTGAGCATGTTCGGAGAACCTTCCCTGACGTTGTGGATGACGGGCACGGACTCGAAAAAAGAGCGAGCGAAGGGCGGATCGTACCCGAGCCGGGCCGGGACGTCACGATCGGAGCCGTTTTCGGGCGTCAGGGGACACCCCCGGCTGCGAGAAACGGCCGGCGCAAGTATCGTATGGGTCATGAAGCATTTCTCCGACCGCGAAAATCGCAGGGACCGGCATGATGATTGAGAGTACGCGGGAGGTTGCGCCGGCCAGGGCGGTCACGCCCTCGGGCCCCGCGATTCTCATCACGGCGTTCGAGCCGAGCGGTGATGCGCACGCCGCGCCGCTGATCCGGACCCTGAGATCGCGGTATCCCGATCAACCGATCGTGGCCCTGGGCGGGCCGAAGATGGCAGCAGCCGGTGCCGATCTGCTGGAGGAAACCGCGGCGGACGGCTCAATGGGCCTGAACGCACTCGGCCGAATCGCCGCGGTGCGCCGTTCGGTCAATACGATTCGCGCCTGGCTTCGCTCCAAACGTCTGCTGCTGCACATTGCGGTTGACTCGCCGGCGGCAAACTTTCCGATCTGCAAGGTGACCAAACGCGCGGGGGCGAAGGTCGCGCACCTCGTGGCGCCGCAAATGTGGGCGTGGGGGAGTTGGCGCATCAAAAAACTGCGCCGATTGACCGATCTGGTGCTGTGCCTGCTGCCCTTTGAAGAAGAGTGGTTCACGAGCCGGGACGTGCCCGCGCGTTTCATCGGTCATCCGACGATCAACCGCCCGCTGGATCTGGATGCGCTCCGGGATGAGGCGCGCTCCCTGCCGTCGGGCGGTCCGAAGATCGCGATCTTTCCCGGCTCACGATCCCACGAGGTTGAAGCGAATCTCGGTTTGTTGGTCAAGGTGTACACCGAACTGAACCATCGGCAGCGGGGGACGGCCGGCCTGATCGTCGCGGCCAACGATGCGCTGGGAACGCGCATCCGCCGGAAGATCGGCACCCTGCCGCCCGGTCTGCACGTCTCCAGCGGGAATGCCGATGTCGCCATCGCCTGGTGTGATTTCGCGTTGAACGTTTCGGGCACGGTTTCGCTCGATATCGCGCGCCAGACCAAGCCGATGGTTGCGGTGTACAGAACCGGCTGGGTGAGCGCGCTCGGCGCGAAGCTGCTTCTGAAGACGCCCTGCCGGCTGCTGCCGAACATCATCGCCGGGCGGGAGATCGTGCCCGAATTCATTCCCCACGCGGGCGGGGCGGGGGCCGTCATCGACGCCGCGGCGCACCTCATGGAAGATTCAAAGCACCTGGCGATCCAATCCGAAGCGCTGCGAAGGGTGCTGACACCCTACGAAGGGCACGTGCCGGAAGAAGAAGCCGCCGATGCGATTGCGAATCTGCTCAAGGGTGAAGAGGTCGCGCATGTTCAGAAGGTTCTGCAGTGATCCAATTCGGAGTGCGCGGGAAGTCCTCCGCCCCCTCGCCCCCCGGCCGGCACATTCCGTTCACGCCGAACTCAGACTTGTTTGCAGCAGATCGATGAAAAACCGAGCCAGCGTGGGACGGGTGCGGCCGCGCCGCCAGGCAATGGCGATCTCGCGCTCCGGCCCGCGGCCCGTGATCGGCACGTAACGCCGCGCTTTCGAGCGATCGGCCTTCGCGCACATCTCCGGCACGATCGACACGCCCAGACCCAGCGCGACGAGTTCAAGAATCGTCATCAGCTGCGTGCCGCGACACACAATCCGTCGCGTTACCCGCGATTGTGAACAGAAATCCTCGATCTGCCGGCCGAGACAGTGCATCTCGTGCAGCACGACCGTCGGCTGATCGCGCAGGTCGTTCATGCGCAGACCCCGCGGTGTGGGCAGGGGAAAATCACGGGGGAGAGCGGCGAGCAGCGGTTCCGTGGCGATGACCTCGAGTTCAACCAACGGGTCATCGACCGGCGTACTCATGATCGCGCAATCGAGTTCACAATCGATCACGGCATCGACCAGACGCGCGGTCAGATCCTCACGCACGGTGAGCTCGCAATCGGGCTGCTCACGCCGAAACTGCTTGAGCAGCGGCGGCAGGAGATACGGCGCCATGGTGGGAATTGCCCCGAGACGCAGTTCACGGCGGGCGGGCTCCGAACGGATTTCGTGGGCGGCGTTGTTCACCTCGCTGAGGATCCGCCGCGCCCGCGGCAGCAGCGCTTCACCCGCTTCGGTCAGAGCGATGGACCGGCCGAGCCGATCGAACAGCGGCGTGCCGAGTGAATCCTCAAGCCGCCGAATCTGCTGGCTCAGCGACGGCTGCGCGATGCCGCACTGCTTGGCCGCGCGGCTGAAGTTGCCCGCTTCGGCCAGCGTGACGAAGTACCGGAGCTGATGGAGTTCCATAGACACATTCTATCACAGCGATAGATCCATCATGTTGGACAGCTATGGAATGCTTCGCTATTGTCTCAATCTGTTCCGGATCAAAGCACACTGACCCCACCCTTTGTTGGGAAGGAGACCCGCCATGAAAAAATGCCCCGTTCTGACGACGGCCAACGGTGCACCGATCGGGCGGCAGCACGCCCAGACCGCCGGCCCGCGCGGACCGCTGCTGATGCAGGACGTTCAGCTTCTCGAGCAGATGCAGCACTTCAACCGGGAACGCATTCCCGAGCGCGTCGTGCACGCCAAGGGTTCCGGTGCCTACGGCACGTTTACCGTCACCGGCGATATCACCAAGTACAGCAAGGCGAAGATTTTCGAAAAGGTCGGCAAGGAAACCGAATGCTTCCTGCGTTTCTCGACCGTCGCCGGTGAACGCGGCGCGGCCGATGGCGAACGCGATGTCCGCGGCTTTGCCGTCAAGTTCTACACCGAAGAAGGCAACTGGGACATGGTCGGCAACAACACGCCGGTCTTCTTCGTTCGCGACCCCTACAAGTTCCAGAACTTCATCCACACCCAGAAGCGCGACCCGAAGACCAACCTGCGCGATATGGACATGCAGTGGGATTTCTGGAGCCAGTGCCCGGAGTCACTGCATCAGGTGACGATCCTTTTCAGCGACCGCGGCCTGCCCGCGAGTTACCGAACCATCCACGGTTTTTCCAGCCACACCTATTCCTTCATCAACGAGGCCGGCGAACGCGTCTGGTGCAAGTTCCACTTCAAGTCCAGGCAGGGCATCAAGAACCTGATGGATGACGAAGCGGCCAAACTCGTCGGCGAAGATCGGGAGTCTCACCAGCGCGATCTGTTCAACGCGATCGAAAAGGGGGACTACCCGCAGTGGCGCGTCTGCGTGCAGATCATGACCGAGGCGCAGGCGAAGACCTTCCGGTGGAATCCGTTCGATCTGACGAAGGTCTGGCCGCACGCGGACTTCCCGCTGATCGAGGTCGGCGTGATGGAGCTCAATCGCAATCCGGAGAACTACCACGCCGAGGTGGAGCAGGCCGCCTTCAAGCCCAGCGCGCTCGTTCCGGGCATCGGTCCCTCGCCGGACAAGATGCTCCAGGCGCGTCTGATGAGCTACGCGGACACGCATCTGCACCGGCTGGGCGTGAACCATCACCAGATTCCGGTGAACAAGCCGAAGTGCCCGGTGATGAATTACATTCGCGACG
>SKZB01000147.1 GCA_007127615.1 Phycisphaerales bacterium
ATCTTCCCGGCAGGTTGTGTCATTTGAACCCCACATCTCAGACCGCGATCTCAGACCGCCCTGTGAACTGATCAATGAGATTACCGAAATCATACCCAAGAGGGAAGAGATTTTGCAAAAATTTGAACCGGTTTTCGCTGCCGTCAGCGTTGCGGGCCGAACAGCTCCGAAATCTCGATCGGGGCGGGATCGGCAAACACCGAACGATCGATCTCATCCGCCACCGCGACGCCCGTGTGGCGTCGATTGTCACCGCGATCGTCGGAAAGTCTGATCCGGCCGTACGACCGCCAGTTGTCCCACGGCGTTGAGAACACGGGCGATTCATCATCGCGGTGCGCGAAGAAGTCCCATTGCACGACCAGCATCGACTCCGGATCGATGTACACGTGGTACTTGTTTTCCGGTGTTTCACCGACACCTTCGAACGATAGTTGCACGATTTCTGCTGATTCGCCTGCGGCGGTTTCTCGCTCGCCGATGTGAGTCAGCGTCACGCCGGTGTCCTTGAGTTTGTACGGCATGAAGATCCAGTAACTGTCATTGATCCAGGCGGTGCGCGCGAAGTCGAGACGGGCCTGGACGAGCTCTTCGTCGGTGAGCGTGCGGCCGTCTTCATGCACGCTGCCAACTCCGGAGTCGAGATTCATGAGCACGACGTACTCGGCTCCCGTTTCACGGTCCGTCCATTCGACGCGCAGGTCGCCGGCGAGCTTGTCCCAGACATGTCGGCGCACGCCGAAGAAGTTCCACGTCAGGTACCGCGTTTGATCCCACGCGGCCCGGCCGCCCAGCGCGCGCATGACGGCATCGGCAAGCTCAACCGCACGGGCGTCGGAGGCTTCGGAGTTGAATCCCGGTGCGGGCGGATTGTCATCTTGTGCGCAGGCGGCCGCACTCAGGATCACCGTGGACAGAAGGAGCAGGCCGATCGCGGTCGAGTGTCTCATGCCAACAGTGTAGGTCGTCGCCTCGCGCCATGAAAAAACCCGCGCCTTGTGGTGTGCGCGGGCTTGAGGGGAATGCGGTGGGCGGTCGGTTTCGACTTCAGTCGTTCCATTTCCGAAGTTCGGGGCCGATGTATTCGGCGAGCGGCCGAATGATGCGGTTGTTTTCGTGCTGCTCCATGATGTGGGCGCACCAGCCGGTGACGCGGGAGGCGACGAAGATCGGCGTGTACTGCGGCACGGGGATGCCGAGCGCGTAGTAGGTCATGCCGCAGGGGAAATCCACGTTCGGGTGGATGTTCTTCTGTTCGAGCATGATCTTCTGGACCTCATCGCCCATGTCGAACCACTTCTGGGTTTCGGGGGCATTCTGGGTAGCGTACTTGAGGCCCCACTCGCGCAGGATGCCGGCCCGATGATCGCCGTTCTTATACACGCGGTGGCCGAATCCCATGAGCTTGCGTTTTTCGGCGAAGGCGCGTTCCATGAAGTCGCCCACGGTGCCCTTTCCGTCGGCGACGAACTCGTCAATTTCGCGCAGCATCTCCATCGCCATCTCATTCGCGCCGCCGTGGAGCGGGCCCTTCAGCGCGCCGATGCCTCCGCAGACGGCCGAGTGCATGTCCGCTTCGGTGGAAGCGATCACGCGGCTGGTGAAGGTGGAGGCATTGAAATCATGCTCGGCGTAGAGGATGAGCGAGACGTCCATGACCTTGGCGGCCAGTTCGCTGGGTTTTTCCCCGCTCATGAGGTAGAGAAGGTTTTCGGCATGGCCGAGCTTCGGATCGGGATCGACCAACGGTTTGCCGTCACGCCCGCGCTGCATGGCGCCGATGAGCGTGGGAATCTTCGCCATCATCCGTCTGGCCTTGCGCATCTCCGCTTCGGGCGCGTTATCTTCACACTCCGGATCGACGTGGCCGAGGAATGAGACGCCGGTGCGCAAGACCGACATCGGGTGCAGGTCGGTGCCGCCGTTTTTCATTTTTCCGAGCGCGGCGATCGTCTTGAGAATGTCCGGCTCGACGGGCCGCATTTCCGCCAGCTCTTCCTTGAAGGAGGCCAGTTGCGCTTCGGTCGGCTTCTCGCCTTCGAGAAGGAGGTACGCGACTTCTTCAAACGTCGCGTTCGCGGCCAGGTCGGCGATCTCGTAGCCGCGGTAGATGAGCTGGGTCTGATTGACCGAGCAGACCGAGGTTTCGCCGGCGGTCTGGCCGGCCATGCCGCGGTTGTCCTGGGGCTTCGAGGCGGGTTTCGATTCAGTGGATGAGGGGCTCATAGTTCACCATTCACAGCGGGCAGAAAGAAGAGAAGAAATGAAGCGGACGCCGTGCCATTCGGGCGTGGGAGACGGAATCCGGGCGGGAGTCACAGCGAACGGGGCGGAAGCGATCGTGGCCATCAGTCAGAGGGTGCCGGGAAAGGGCCTTGTCCCCGTTCAACTTCACCCGCGCCGCATCGGCCATCCGAAAGCGAATTGTAGTCGGAAACGAGCGCACCCGCATCATTCGGCCGGATCCGGCGGGAATATCGAGAGCCGCCCGGGGTCTTGGTACGCTATGGAGACGATGTCGTTGCCAGGATTGCGCTTCGGACGTTCCGCATCCGTCATGCTGGGCATCCTGTGTGTGATGGGACTGGGTGTGGGGACGGTCACGGGGCTGAGCGGTTGCCAGCAGGCCCCGTCGGTGCGATTGAGTTCGACGGCCGACCCCGAACATCAGTTTCAATCCGCAGAACGCACGCTCATCGTCCTTGCGGTGTTGCGGCTCGATGCGGATGAGTCGCCCGGACAGGGGCACTTGGTATTCGATCGGGAGGAACTCGATCTGGAGGAGCGCCGGGCGCTGAGTGAGATTCGCCGCGGCCTCGAAGGAGCCGGGATGGCCCTCGTCAGCTTCTCCGAGGCGGATACGCTGATGACGGTGCGGCGGCAACGGCTCTCCGGCGTGGAAGACACCTACCGCCGCATCCCCGTCTACGAAACCACGCAGGGATGGTACGACAGCGATCGGGGGTTCCGTCATTTTCGCGGGACGCGCAGTACCTCGGTGGTCGTCCCTGAACGCCGCGCGTTCGAAGAGCGGATCATCGTTCTGACCGCACACCGGCTGGATGAGTCTGCCCGCAGCCGGTTTCACCGCACCGATCCGCCCCCCGCGCCCGGCGAACGGACCGCGTACTGGAAGGGCGTGATCTCCGGTCGGGGCACGGTGGTCGATGACGCGCTGCAGCGCAATGTCCGCGAGTTGATCAAACTCTGGGGGCGGACCGATCGCCACGCCTTCGTGCTATCGGAAACCGAATAGTCGACGTGCCGGGTGCGGACGAATGCACGGCGGCGGTCAGTCGAAGAGTTCCTCGAAGAAGATCTGCATATGGCGCCAGGAGCGGCGATGGGCGGTTTCGTCGTACGCCACGCCGTCGATCCCGTGCTGATCGGCACCCGGATTGGTGAAGCTGTGCACCGCGCCGCCGTAGGCGATCAGTTGCCAGTCGGCGTCGAGTTCGGTCAGACGCCTTGTGCAGGTGCGCACCTGTCCATCGGGCACCAGCGGATCCTCCGCGCCGTGGAGAATCAGAATCCGCGCTTCGGGTCCGGGGTCACTCTCGAGCGGGGGCGGCAACGAGCCGTGAAAACTCACCACGCCGCGCACGGGCGCGCCGTCGTAGGCCAGTTGCAGGGAGACCGTGCCGCCGAAACAGAAACCGATGGAAGCGAGCCGGTCCG
>SKZB01000214.1 GCA_007127615.1 Phycisphaerales bacterium
GGCATTGACCCAGCGCAGGATTTCGCGACTCGAAGGCGGCCTTCTGTTGCTCGGATACATCGGTTACATGCTGTGGCTCGCGTTGCGGTAATCCCGCCGCGCGGCCGCTCCGGCGATCAGATCATCGGAACGACTCCGCAGCATCCTTGAAACGCTCCAGTTGCTCGCTGCACACGGTTTCGGTGTGCTCCAACAACGCCTTTACGCATCGGGAAAGCTTGTCGAGATCATCCTCGGTAATGGCGTACCTGGCATCGTACCGGGCCCCGAACAGAGAAACGTTTTGCCGGGGTGCCGGGTGGCCTTTCTATGCTGCTCGTTGTCCTCAACCCCAGTTCGCGAGGAGGATGAGCAGGTCGTCGACACCGATGTTGCAGTCGCCGTCAAGGTCCGCGGGGCAGCCCCCGGAAGTGCACTCGCCGCACGGCCCCCACATGTTCAGTAAGAGGAGCAGGTCGGGCACGCCGACGGATCCATCTCCGTTGAGGTCGCCGGTAACGATCCGGCGGAGTTGGATGCCGTTCACGACGCCGTCGTGCCCCCACACTCCGCCCACGTAGCCGATTTCGAGAACGCCCGACGGGGAGACATCCCATTGAAGGACCGTGTACACAACGCCTTCGATCAGAGAGCCGGGCCATTCGCCACCGATGACACTGAAATCTCCGAAGTCGCCGAGGATCACGCTCGTGAGTTCGCGGGGGTTGATCGCGTTGAATCCGTACACGGTGATCTCGTAGTTGCCCGGCTGGAGGCCTGAGAACTGGATGAGCGACATGACGTCGCCCGCGCCGCCAACGCCGTCATCCATCAACGGATTGTGCGGCGGGTCGGCCGCGGGTTCGGTGGCGCTGAAGTACGCGCCTCCACCCCAGACGAGAGTCGCGTCAAGCGGTGATCCGGCCAGATCAACGAGAGGAGCGACGACGAAGGGTGGCGCGGTGACCGCATTCCACACCCCCGGCAGAGCCGCGCCGGCATAATCGTCGGCCGGAGTACCGGCCCCGTCGCCGAAGTCGATGTTGAGGGATTGCGCGGAAGCGGCCGCCGCGAGAAGGCCGGCGGCGCACGACGCGGTGACGAAGGAGCGAATGTCCATTGGCGTACTCCCTTTTCGATTTTTGCCCGCAGACCGTCCCCCGAGTTGGATATGGGCAGTGTGACCCAGATTTCGCCCGGGTCAAGGACAAACTGGCCGGTCGGGACCTGTTTCGCCTCTGGAGTCTTCGTCGCTCCGCGATGCGCTTCGCGCGGCTCATCCTCTTCACCCCGTGATCGCATCCTTGAACGTCAGGGCGAGGGCGAGGAAGGCGAAGAAGCCGATGACGTCGGTGATGGTCGTCAGGATGATCATCGAGCACTGCGCGGGGTCGAAGCGCAGCGCTTTCATGATGAGCGGTATCGATGCCCCGGCAAAGCCGGCGAAGATGAGGTTGATGACCATGCCGAGCGTGACGACCATGCCGAGAACGGCGTTGCCGTACCACAACCACGCGATAAGACCGGTGATGAGGCCGATCAGGACACCGCTGATGAGGCCGAGCAGGGTTTCCTTGGCGACGAGATATTTGCGTTTGTTCTTCGGCACTTCGCGCATCACGATGCCGCGCATGACGATGGCGAGCGACTGGGCGCCGGCGTTCCCGCCCTGACCGGCGATCACCGGCAGAAAGACCGCGAGCATCGTCAGTTCGGCGATCAGTCCCTCAAACACCGCCACGACCGACGCCGCCATGAACGCCGTGACCAGGTTCACATGCAGCCAGGGCAGGCGCTTGCGCAGGGAGAACGACATCGGCGAAAAGGCGCGCTCTTCACTGCCCGCACCGACCATGCGCAGCAGGTCTTCCGTCGCTTCCTTCTGAGCGTCGGCGAGCAGATGTTCGGCCTTGATAATGCCGAGCAGATGGCCCTCGGAATCGACGACCGGCGCGGCGAAGTAGCGGCGCTTGGCGAGTTGAGTGGCGGCATCCTCACGATCGGTAAACGCATGGATGGTGAAGATATCCCGATTCATCACCTTGCTGAGCGGCGCGTGTTCCGCCGCAAGCATGAGACTGTGCATATTGAGCACGCCGAGCAGCGTGTCGTTGTCGTCGATGATGTAGACGTAGGATGCCGGCATGCCGCTCTGGGCGAGCGTGCGGATTTTCCGGACCGCTTCGCCGGCTCTCATCGTCTCGTGGAAGGCCAGAAACCGGGTGGACATGATCCGGCCGACACTGTCCACCGGATAGGTCAGTTGCTCCTGCACATCGCGGCGCAGTGAATCGGTCAAATGCGGCAGCAGGCGCTCGCGCACCTCCGGTGAGAGCTGCATGAGGATCGTGGTCGCCCGCTTGGGATCGAGCTGGTTGGCCACGGCGATGACCATCTCGTCATCCGCTTCGCCGAGGATCGCGGCGGCATAGCTCGCCTGCAGATGAGGCAGCAGTGAAACGACGACGGAGTCCGGCAGGGCGCGAAGCGCTTCGATCGCTTCATCCTCGCTCAACGTCTCCAGTTGATGCGCAGCGCGAAGCGGATCGGCCTCGATGAGCGGACCCAGAAGCGGTAGCAGTGATGTGTCGCTCAAGGCGGTCTCCTCCGCGTGACTCGTGAACGGGATTGACGAGACTCCGGATCGGTCAACGGACGGTCGCTGCGATCGGTGCACTCGATTGTATAGGGGTTTCGGTCCGCCACACTTCTGCGCGATCAATGAGTGCCGCTGCTGCGATCAGTGCCTCCTCCGGATTGCGGTGGTGGCATGATCTCGCACTGGTCACGGTCCATCGCGATCGGGTATTCTGCCGCGTATGGAGCCATCATCATTTACGCCGTTCGATACCGAGGGCGGCCTCATTCTCGCGACGCGCCTGCCCGGCGAGCCGGGCGACTTCGCTGACCGCAAACGGAGCTGGGGCGATCTTGTCTTTCCCGACAGCGCGCCACCGCTCTGGGTCCATCTGGATCGCACGAAGGAACGCGCCCAACGGTGGCTGCGCGAGGAATCCCGCCTGGACTCGATCGTCGTTGAATCGCTGCTCGCCGAGGAAACCCGGCCGCGGGTTCAGGAGTTCGGCGAAGGCTTGCTCGTGATCCTGCGCGGCATCAACGCCAATCCCGGGGCTCAGCCCGATGAGCTGATCGCCATCCGCATGTGGCTGGAGCCGGCGCGGATCATCACCCTGCGGCAGTTTCGCTTTCGCACGATTGCGCGGTTGCGCGAACGCGCTCAGCAGGGCGCTGCGCCGAACACCGCCGGCGCATTCCTCGCCACCGTCGCCAGTTCGCTGGTGATGAACATGAATCCGACGGTAACCAACCTCGAAGAGCGGCTGGATGCGATTGAAGAACAGATGCTCGACCGGGAGATGGATGATGATCAGTGGCGATCGCAGCTCGCCGTCATCCGCAGGCAGGCGATTTCGTACCGCCGGCACATTGTTCCCCAGCGCGATGCGCTCTCCCGATTGTCTCTCTCGCCGCCCGCACTTCTCTCTTCGCGCGACCAGGCCGAACTGCGGGTGGCGATGGAGCAGAGCGCACGGGTCGCCGATGCACTTGAAGAGCTGCGCGACCGCGCGGCGGTGACGCAGGAAGAGCTGCGGGCCCGGCACGAAGCCCGCATCAGCCGCACCGTCTATCGGCTCACGGTCGTCGCCACGATCGGCTTGCCGCTCAGCA
>SKZB01000096.1 GCA_007127615.1 Phycisphaerales bacterium
CGCGGAAGTGGATTCCATGCGCGGTCGCGCAGAGTCTGCTGTACAATGAACGCCGGGTACAACGGGCGCCCCTGGGCGGAACTCTCGAGAGACTCTGATTCGTCGGCGAATTTTTCGGAGGGCGCGCGATGAACGGGCGCGGATTTGCGGCTTCGCTGAGTGTGATCGTGTTGATGACGCTGGCGCTGCACCTCAACGGATTGCGCATCAAACATGTTGAAGGTGATGAAGTCGTCTTTACATTTCTTGCGCTTCAGTTGGCGGAAGACCCCACCGCCTATCACGTGCGGGGCGAACTCACCGGTGAGGCCGCCCGGACCTTTTATCAGGCAACTTTGACGCCACGTTCGTTTCGAGCGCTGACCGACCCGACCCGGGCCGAACTTCTGCACCATCCGCACCCGCTCGATGGCAGCCGTCGCCAGCGGTACGAACCGGCCATTTACGACACGCCGCTGTTTTTCCACCCGCCGCTGTATCCTTACGCACTGTCGATCTGGCAGACCATTTTCGGCCTCAGCACCGCGGTGCTGCTTTCGGCGGTGTGTCACGGCGCCACCGTTGTGATGGTGGGCGTGCTGGGGCGAATCTGGCACAGCAGCGCGCTCGGGCTGATGGCGGCGGGTGTAATGGCCGTCGAGGCCGTCAGCGTGATCTGCGCGAGCCGATTGTGGATTGATGGAATGCTACAGATGACCGCCACCGGCGCCGTGCTGGCAGCGGTGTGGGCCATGCGCTCCGGTGGTCTGTGGCGATTTGCACTCGCGGGCCTGATCCTGGCGTTGGCAGGCTTGACCAAGCTCCCGGCCGGCGCGGTCGTGCCGGGCATCGTTGCCATCTGGTGGCTCTCGCCGCACCGGCCGCAGCGCAGCGAGATGATGGCCTACGCCTTGGCGTGCGGCATACCCGTGGGTGCCTGGCTCCTGATCAACCTCATGGCTGTGGGCACGCTCCTGCCGCACCACGCGCCCACGCCGCGGATGCTCGACCACTCGCACTTTCTGCAGCGCATGGCCAATCGACCGGCGACGTACTACATCTTCGGCGTGCTCTTCGCATCCCCCATCCTGCTCTTCACCATTCTCGCGACCACGTCATTCAAATCGCAACGCTGGCTGATCGCGCCGCTGGCTTGGGCGATGTCGGTGTTCATCATCATGATGATCATGGGCAAAATCGGCAGCGGCTTTCAATTGCGGTACCTCGCGCCGGCCATGCCCGCGCTGGCCCTGCTGGCGGCATTCGGCATCCTGCGGCTGCCACTGGCCGGTCGCATTATTGCTCTGCCGCTGGGTGCGTTGTCACTGACGACCGGTGTGAATTCTGCAATGACGATCGGCGCGGTCGATCCGCTCGCGCCGAACATGATCATTCAGTACTTCAGTGACATCAGCAGCATTCGGGTGTGGAGCTGGTTTGAATGGATCTGGTATCCGGCCGTCGAAATGGACCTTCCCGACCTTGACCCGTCAGCCGGCGAGGTGCCGCTACGGATGAAGGTGATACCGATTGACATTTTCCCCCTCCGCCAGCGCGGTTGTTTCGTTGCCGCAATAGACTGCAGGCGGGCCATCCGTGCCAAGTGTCCGAATCCGGTTCGACATGAAATGACCGCGGCCAATGCCGCGGTCGTGCGTGCCATGGTGATCGGCCGAAGGCAATCACCTGTGGCGGCGACGGTTGCCGACCACTCCGGTCATGCCAAACAGAACGAGAGCACCCGGGGCCGGGATGATCTGCCGGGTACCGAGCGTTGCGCCCGTGCCCGGGAGGCCCGCAGCGCCGCCGATGACGATAAGGACTGAGGCACGTCGGGATGGATCTGACGAAGAAATCCCGTGCGGGGCCGCCATCCACGCCGAATACAAAGACGGAGGATTTCGCACTTATGAGGCGTCACCGGCTTCTATGATCAGGGTGAGCCTATTCGCACGATTGGGATGCGAAAGCGCTACGAGCGATCTGCGAAGGAGGTGACGCATGTCACGGGAACATGATTCAAACGTTGGGAGGGATAAGGTCCTCCGGACGGGCGGCGCGCCAGAATCATCGATGTGTCCGGCCGCGACGCCCCCGGGGACGCCATTGCCCGGTTCGGATGAACCAGATCGGCGGGCTTCACCATGGGTCATTTCCTGAGAATCGGAATCCTGCTGGGGGGATGGCATCTCGCGCTGCTTTGCGGCGGGTGCGGTGCGCTGCCGGGGGGACCCATGCCGGAGACGTCCCGCGAGATTGACGGCGCGGAAACGGGCGGGCGCGTGACGTCAGCGGAGCTCGATGAACTCACGCGCGCGTTCGCCGACCGCTACGTCGGGCTGCTCTACTCCGTTTGCGACGCCATCAAGAAGGGCAACCCCGATCCGGCGCAGCGCCGCGAAGCGCAGGCGCTTCTTCTGGACTGCTCCACCAACGTGTACGACATTGCGAGCAACCCCGATGCGTTCACACGTTTGCTCGACCTCGTCGTCGTCACGTCCCTGCTCAGGCGGGTGTGGGTCGATGACGGCAGGGCCAGGGCCGTCTTCGGTGAGCGCAGCGAACCGCTGGCGCGCGGCATGGTTCGCGCGCAGGAAGAAGTGCGGGCGCTCGCCATCAGGGTGCTCACCGACGATCAGCTTTGGGTGGTCGATTCACTGCTTGCGGACTGGCGCGCGGAGAACCCGGAGATGACCGCGGTCTCGTTTGTTCGCTTCTCCAACTTCGCCACCGGGCGCGGGCGCTCGGCCGCTTCCGAAGTGCTTGCCGCCCGCGGATTCTTCGCCGAAATCGGGGAGGCGGGCCAGGCCGTCGATGAGGCGCGGCTGCTCGGTGAGCGCGTGTTCTATCGCCTGAAGCGCGAGCCCACGCTTCTTCGGTGGCAGATCGAGGGCATGAAGGACGACCTCATCGCCACGCCCGAGGCGACCGCCGCCCTCGCCAACCTCAACCGGCTGACCGATCAGATCGAGCAGCTTCCCGGCGCCATCGCTACCGAGCGAGAAGCCATCCTCGGCGGACTCGATGACTCGCTCAAGGGCGCCGACACCACGATGGCCAACCTGAGCGAAGCCCTGGACAAGGGACGCGAGTTCGTCGCCGCGCTGGAGCCGGCCGGTCAATCGCTCACCGGAACGCTTGACGCGGGCCATGCCCTCTTCGCCCGGTTCGATGAATGGGACCGTTGGAAGACGAGAGTTCGGCCGCGCCCCTTCGATATCCGGGAGCAAACCGAAGCGCTCAAGGAACTCGCGACGGCCGCAGAGCGAATCAACGAAATGCTCAATACGTCCGGTACGCTGCTCGCCTCACCGGAGTGGGGAACGCGGCTGGAGGAGGCGAGCGCGTCCGCCGACGGCCGAATCACGCACGTGGCCGATCAGAGCCGAACCGTGCTCAACGCGCTCTTCTGGCGCGCCCTCGCGCTGCTGATCGCGTTGTTTTTCCTGCTGATTCTGTACCGGCTCATTTCGCTTGTTCTGGCAAGACGGTTCGAGGTTCCCGCGGCGCGGTCCCGTCCTCTCGATGCGGCGGAATCGACGCGCGGAGAGAGCGTTGAGTTCACCCGAACCCGATCGAATCACGGCCCTTCGCGCTGAAAACGTGAAGCATTTCTGGCGCGTCAGGAATCTGCGCAGGTGACCCGCACGGATTCAGAAAAGGTACGGAGGC
>SKZB01000002.1 GCA_007127615.1 Phycisphaerales bacterium
CATACGCCCAATCTGCCCGGCGACCGGACTCGGTGGAGTTCGGTTCATGATCGCCACCATCCTGTTGCCCGGCGTGATGACGGCCTGGGCGGTCACGCCCGAACCAGGTTCGCCGATCATCACAGCCGCGTTCGCAGGGTGGTCGGGCCCCTCGGGGCAGACGCCGGCCGAGGCGGCCGGTTCGACCATGCCCGAAGTCATATCCGAAGTCGTCGCCGTGGAGAGAACCGCGGTGCAACCACTCTCCGGGGCGGATCGTGAGGATGTGGCTTGGTTGAGCAGTATTCTGAAGAATCCGGCCAACGACGATGAGACCCGTGCCGGTGCGGCAACGCGGCTGCTCGATATGAATCATCCCGAAGCGATGGAGCCGTTGAAGAGCGCCCTGCGCTCCGGTGATGCGTCACGCCGGCGCGCGGTGCTGTCGGTCATGCGGAGACGAATGGTCCTTCCCCGGGAACTGCTCCTCGCCGGGGTCGAGGCGGTTCGTCATGTCTCCGAGAGTGGCATCGAGCCCCTGGCGGTGGTTCTCGCGCAGCATGAGCGAACGACGCTTCCCGTGCTGGCGGATCTGGCTCGGGATCAGGACGAAGAAGTTTCGGTCCGGCGGAAGGCGATCGAGAGTCTCGGCAGCTTCCGCAGTCGCGGGGCGGCCATCGAACTGATCGGCCTGCTTGATCCGGCCCGCGATGAGAGTGAAACCATCGTCGAAGCGGCCTGCCTCGCCCTCAAGCGGGCGACCGGTCTGCCGTACGAAGTCGAACCCGAACGATGGCGCGACTGGTGGGAGCAGGCCCGGGATTTGCCCGATGAGCAGTGGCTGACCAACATGGTGCAGCGGCTGGCAGAGCAACTGCTTGCCAAGGAACGGGAGATCCAGAGGCAGCGGGAACGCGCCGCACGAATCGAGCGACGGCTCGCGGAAACCTACCGGGATCTCTTCCCGCGTCATTCGATCGACGAGCAGATTCGTGCGCTGCCCGAGCTGCTGGATGACACCCTGCCGACGGTCCGCGGCTTTGGGCTGGATACGGTGGCGCGGCTGCTTCGCGACAGTGTGCGCATTCCCGAGGAACTGCAGCAGAAAATCATCGCCCATCTGAATGATGATGAGCCCGCGCTGCGAATCCAGGCCGCGCAGCTCATCGACCAGCTCAATGTGGACGGCGCGGTCGAGCATCTCAGCACGCGACTGGAGCAGGAGTCCAAACCCGAGGTGGTGACCGCCATTCTGCAACTGCTCCGGCGGCGTCCCGCCACCGGCGTCATCCCGACGGTCCTGGCCCGTCTGGAACAAATCGAGTTTCGGGCGCCGGCAACCCGCGTGCTCTGGTCGATCGTGAGCGAAGCGAATCCCGATGAAGGGGAGCGGGAGGCGATTCATGGCGCGGTTCGCGCGCACGAAGATTGGAGGGAAACCCCCTCTCTGGCGCGACTGGTGGCGGCCACGCTCCCGAACGGCGATCTGGAGATCGGCGAGGCGCTGCTCGATGGAGATGATGCGCCGGTGCGCCTCGCGGTGGCGGAAGGCATGCTTGTGCGGGGGCTGCTGCAGCCGTTGCTCGACCGGGCGGGTGATCCGGAACTCTACCCCTTCGCCCTCCGGGCCGCCGAACGCACCGAAGATGATTCGGCCCGCTTTCGCGCGGTCGTTCGGCTCGCCCCGCCGGAGGGGCAGGAGACCCGTTGGCGTGAAGCCGTCCTCCGCGCTGCGGCGCGTCTGGATGGCGATGCGCTGCTGGATGCGGACAACCAACTGATCGCCTCGGCACACGCGACGGAGACGTTGCGGGCGGAGACGTTGCGGCGGGCGGTGGATCTGTACCCTGAGATCGAGAGTGAAGATGTCCGGCAGCAGCTCGTGGTTCGGTACGCCCAGACCCTGCTTCGCCTGAATGAACTGGCCCCGGCGCACGAGGTGATGCAACTGCTGAACGATCGGCCGCTCGAAGGGATCGCCCGCGAAGTGCGGTTCGAAGTGGCGCTGCTCGTGGGAGATTATTCCGCCGCCGCCGCCGTGCACAGCCAGCCGGACGCCTGGCTGGAGGCCGCCAGCCGGTTTGAAGTATCCTGGCCGGACCGCGTTCGTGATCTGATCGTGCAGATTGAGGAGCGATTTCAAGGTCAGCTCAACGAAACGCAGCAGGCGGAGTTTGAAGCCCTCCGTCAACGGTACCTCGCCCCCGATGTTGATCCGGAAGTGAGCGATGACGTGCCGGCCGAACGTGCGGGTGAGGGCGATGACCGCGATGAAGATGATTCCGGGGAGACCGATGAGGCCGGCGGCGCGCCCGATGCCGCCGCGAAGAATTGATTGAGGGTGCCGGACCGAATCAGCTCAGGACAGTTTCGTGAGTGAACCCAAAGACCGAACCATCGACATCGCCGACACGGACCGTATTGAATCAGCGCGAGAGTTACTCTCGAATGCTGCTCAGTTGGTTTCCTTCACCGGGGCGGGCCTGAGCGCGGAATCGGGTATTGCGACGTTCCGGGATGCGCAGACGGGGCTCTGGGCGAAATTTGATGCGATGAAGCTGGCTTCCGCGGATGGCTTTGCGCGCGATCCGGAACTGGTGAGCTCGTGGTATCAGGATCGGCGCCGCGCGATGGCGCAGGCCCGGCCGAACGCAGCGCACCGTGCGCTGGCGGAACGGGCCGATCTGCATCACATCACGCAGAACATCGATGATCTTCTCGTGCGGGCGGGCGCGGATCCCGCGCGCGTGGTTTCGTTGCACGGCACGATGACGCGCGATCGCTGTCACGGTACGTGCGGCTACGAGGTGACGATCGATATGCACGATCCGCCGGGGCTCAGGACTTGCCCGACGTGCGGCGAACACTTGCGTCCGGCGGTGGTCTGGTTCGGCGAAATGTTGCCGATGGAGGCGTGGACCGAAGCGGAGCGATTGTGTCTGGGCTGCGATGTGCTGCTGGTGGTCGGCACCAGCGCGGTGGTGTATCCCGCCGCGGGTTTGATCGCGCTGGCGAAGGATGCCGGCGCCCAGGTGATTGTCGTCAACACTCAGCCGAGCGATGCCAGCGCCCTGGCGGATGTCGAACTCATCGGCCGGGCGGGCGAAGTCCTGCCGGCACTGCTGAGTTCAAAATAATCGGCCGGTCCGCGCGATGCTCCCGTCGTGAGCCCGCTGTGAGCCGAGTCAGTTCCCCGCGGCACCTTCGGGAGCTTCAGGGCACCTTCGGCACCTTCGGCACCTTCGGGACCTTCAGCAGATCGAGTCGTTCTGACTGATATCGCTCGCCGCCGTGCGCCGCCGCGCTCGGGCGCGGATACCGCCACGGCGATCGAACCAACCGCACCCATGTTCGAACCCGAACCCGCGACGGATTCCGCTCCGCACCCCGGACCGCCGCCCTTTAATAAAAGGGGATAAAAGGGGGACAGTTCCCATTTTCGTGTCCTTAAAAATGGGGACAGTTCCCATTTTCAGCGGCCTCGACCTCGTTGTGCCGGCACAGTTGTTCATTCATCTGCTCCATCCGGCTCATCCGGCTCCGTTCTTCACCTTCCGCGACCGTTGGAGCGAAGCAGACGCGGATCAACCTGACAATAAATGGGAACTGTCCCTATTTATTGGTGAATTCTTTTTGCGAAGCGACTCA
>SKZB01000305.1 GCA_007127615.1 Phycisphaerales bacterium
TGCGTTCGGCGCTTCGTAGGGATCATCGATGCCGGTGAAACCCTTGATCTCGCCCGCACGGGCCTTCTTGTAGAGTCCCTTGGGATCGCGTTCCTCCGCCACGTCGAGCGGGCAGTCGACGTACACCTCAAGAAACGGCAGATCATCGTTCTTGTGCAGATCACGGACGAGATCACGATCCTTGAGGTACGGGCTGATGAAGCTTGACAGCGCGATGATGCCGGCGTCGGCGAACAGTTTGGAGACTTCACCGATGCGGCGGATGTTTTCCGCCCGGTCTTCGGCGGAGAAGCCGAGGTTCTTGTTCAGTCCGTGGCGAACGTTGTCGCCGTCGAGGCGATACGCACTGAAGCCCCGTTGCATGAGCACCTGCTCAAGGGCGACGGCAATGGTGCTCTTGCCGCTTGCGGAAAGGCCGGTGAACCAGACCGTCGCGCCCTTGTGGCCGAGCTTCTTCTCGCGCTCTTCACGGGTGATCGATCCTTCGTGCCAGGTGATATTCGTTGCAACTTGTTTCGTCATGGATGTGAACTTTGTGGTTGAGTGTCAGTTGAAATGGGAAGCCGGTTGAAGCAGTCCTGAGCCTCGTGTCCGAAAGATGTCCGGAGGCGCCTTGCTCGATCCGTCAGGCGTTGGCCGTTTGAACCTGCGAGGTGGCCCATTCGATCAGCACATCGGCGACCTCGGGCCGACTGAACTCTTCCGGCGGTCGCTCACCGTTGGTGAGCATCTCACGGACCTTCGTTCCGGACAGGAACACGCGATCACTCGGATCCGACGGCGTTGTTTTCGCGCTTCCCATCTGACCGGTCTTCCTGCAGAAGAAGGAATGCTCGAACTTCAGCGGTGTGATGAAGATCTCGCCACGATGGAATTCGTCGAAGATGTTCTGGGCATCGTACGTGCCGTAGTAATCGCCCACCCCGGCGTGATCGCGGCCGACGATGAAGTGCGACACACCGTAGTTCTGTCGGACCAGCGCGTGCAGCACCGCTTCACGCGGGCCGGCGTACCGCATCGCGGCCGGCATGACCGACAGCATCGTGCGTTCCTTCACGTAGTAGTTGTCGATGAGCACTTCGTAGCACTTCATGCGAACGTCCGCGGGGATATCGCCGGGCTTGGTCTCGCCGACCAACGGGTGAATCAGCAGGCCGTCACACATCTCCAGGGCACACTTGGTGAGGTACTCGTGCGCGCGGTGAATCGGGTTGCGGGTCTGGAAGGCGGCAATCGTTGTCCAGCCGCGCTTCTCGAACTCTTCGCGCGTTTCGGCCGGCGCGAGCCGGTGCTCGGTGAACTGCTCACCCGGCTCGCGTTCCGGCGTGACGGTGATGACATGAATCGCGCCGCCGACGAGCCAGTTGCCCTCCTCCTGCACGGCCTTCACGCCCGGATGTTCCGGATCCTCCGTGCCGAAGACACTCTTGCACATCTTTTCCTTGTCGTGCTCGTAGATGTCGGCAGTGTCCATGACGCCCAGCAGCGTGCCGTCCTGGTGATACAGCGCCGCCTGTCCGCGGCGTTCCAGGTTGGCTTCCGTTTCGTCATCCACCGCGAGCGTGATCGGGATCGGCCAGACCGGATAGCGCGGCTTCTGGAACTTGCGGCGCCGTCCTTCCGGCGGCTTGATCGGATCGACGAGGTGCATCGTTTCACAGATGCTGTCGAAATCCTTCTGCTTGGCGAAGCCGATCAGCGGGCTGAACGCTCCGATGGCGATCATCTCAAAATCGCAGAATTGCTTGTGACTGAGAGTGATTTTGGGGAGCCGCTCGGCTCGTTCGCGGAGCACCTCCGCACGCTCAGGGTCGGCGATGCGGTTGATCAGTTGGCCGCCACCATGGGGCGGGATCAGCGTACGGGTCGGCATTGGGAGAACTCCTCCATCCAGAGTTGAACTTTGTTCGGTTTCGCAACGATCCCCGGGGCGAAGAAAAGATCATAGGAACTCTCCAATCCCATTGCAATTGCGATTCCGTTCGGTCTCCGCGAGTCGTTCCGGAACGGTCCAAAAGCGACATCGCCCGGTCGAAACCGGGCGATGTCATTCGATCGTAAACGTCTGCTTTTCAGCAGAATATCAGCGATTTACGCATCGCCGCAGTTGCGCTTCGCGCCGCAGGAAGTCTTTCCCGCACCGCAGTCGCTGACCGCACCCATGCTGGCTTCGGCTTCGCACTTGGACGCGCAGTCGGCCTTGCTCTCGCAGTCCTTCTTCGCGCCGCAGCACTTCTTCGCGCCGCAGTCGCTGACCGCACCCATGCTCGCTTCACCGTCACACTTGGCGGCGCCGCAGCATTCGCTCTTGTCCTTCGTGCAGGCCTGGCCGTTCGTCGCGCCGCACTCGCTCTTCTCGACCGTGCACGTCGAGCCGTTGCTCACCGCGCCGGGGTTCACCGTCTGAGTGCTCTGACAGCCGAACATGGCCACCATCACGCAAATCGCCATCACATTGATCAGGATCTTCATAAGAAACGCTCCTCCGTTCGTACTTTGGTAGGTCAGGGCCCAAACAGGTAAAAGATGCAGCTATACCGCTGAACTCTACAGCGGCGCAATCAAAGTCTACTGTGCGAACGCCGATGCGGCGAGTGCTATTTCCGCTTCTTGGACTTTTTCCGAATTCCGAGCCTTCTTTCGAGAAGCGAGCCCAACCACCGTCCGGCGATGTGAAAACAGGCGATTGGGCTTTGGTTACCGGCCCGCCCTCGGCTCGCCATCGGCCCCGGACCGACGGACGGAGCGTCTCCGCGCCGCTAGCATTCCGGGAGTCCATGGCCGATCCCGCATCAGAACCGAACGAGTCCTCCCGGCCGGAGTCATCCCAGGATCGACTGCGCCGGCTCGCCGAATCGGCCCGTGAGCTCCCCCGGACGCCCGGCGTCTACCTCATGAAGGATGCCGCCGGAACCGTCATCTACATCGGGAAGGCCGGTTCGCTCCGCGATCGGGTCGGCTCGTACTTTGTCCCCTCGGCGGATCTCGGCCCGAAGAAGCAGCCGATGCTCGACCTCGTGGAGAACCTTGACACCCTCGACTGCGAAACCGAATGGGAAGCCCTGCTCACCGAGAGCCGGCTCATCAAGGATGTTCGGCCGCGATTCAACGCCAGACTGACCGACGGCAAGAGCTTTCCCTATCTTGCCATCACGATGCGCGATGAGTTTCCCGGCGTATTCATCACCCGAAACCCGACGGACGAGCCGTTCAAAGGCGCGCGCCTCTTCGGCCCGTTCACTTCGGTGAGCGCGCTGCGTGATTCCGTGCAATTGCTTCAGCGCGTCTTCAAGTACCGCACCTGCACGCTGGAGATCGATTCCCGCGATCCGAAGAATCGTTTCTTCCGGCCGTGCCTCCTCCATCCGATCGACCAGTGCACCGCGCCGTGCGCGAACAAGATCTCTCCGGAAGAGTACCGCAGGGACATCGACCGCTTCATTCGCTTCCTGACCTCCAAGCGCAGCACCATGCTGCGCGAGCTGAAAAAGGAAATGGAAGAGGCGTCGTCCAGGCTCGAGTTTGAACGGGCGGCCAAGCTCCGCGATCAGATCAAGGCGATCGAAAAACTCGATGACCGCGCGAAGAGATCGCGCAGTGATCAGCGGGAATGGCAGCCGGAA
>SKZB01000116.1 GCA_007127615.1 Phycisphaerales bacterium
AACGGCGAACGCTTCCGGCGCCAGGCGATAGACCTGTCCGCATCGATATGTGCCGTAGGTCATCGTTCCGTCCGTTGCGATCTCGACCCACGCCGCGCCATCCCGGTAGGTTACCAGGCGGGGGGTGTCGCCGAGGACATCGGACCAACGGTCATTCAACCAGCGCGTGCGGCCGGTCGATTGCAGAACGATCGACGGTTGAAGCTGGGTGATGAACTCCGCCGCGAGTTCGTTGAAACTGCCGTGGTGCGGCAGTTCGACCACATCGGCGCGAAGGCCGCTGGCTTCCGGCATCAGTCGCGTCATGCCTTCGTACTCGAGGTCGCCCGTCAGCAGGACGCGCCGGCCCGCCACAACAATATCGATCACCATCGAGTGTTCGTTGTCGTGTTGGTAGGTGGCGGCCGGATCGGGGTGATGCCAGGTCATCCGGGCGCGGCCGAGGTTCTTCGTATCGCCACGCGATGCCGTCTCAATGGGAATGCGGTGGCCGGTCAATCCGGCCGTGGTGTACGCGACGGGACCGAACGGCCGGGTGCGGGACTGTTCGAGAAACTGATCGGTCAGCAGGACCCGGCCGACGGGAAAGGCGTTCGCAATGTCCAATACCGCTCCGTAATGGTCGATGTCCGGATGGCTGATGGCGATCGCGTCGATCGATCGAACACCCAGGCGTCGCAGGGCGGGGATGATCCATTGTCGCGCTGCGTCCAGGGTGTTGTTCGAGCCGGCATCGAAGAGAAACGTCTCGCCCCCGCTGCGCAGGACGAAGCACGATCCGTCGCCGACCGAGATCATGTCGATCCGCAGGGCGACCGGTTCGCCGCGGGGGCCGAACGGTGCGATCAACCAGAGGGCGAAGAAGATCGAGAGAAGCGCGTGGATGATCCAGGACAGGCGCGGACCGCGCAGCATGAGCGTCAGCCAGATCAGCACGCCGATCGTCCACGCCGCACCCGGAAACGGGGTGTACCACACCATGCCCGGCAGGGTGTCGATCGCCAGGACGATGGCGATCAGCGTGTCCGCCGAGACCGACAGCGCAACGCCGACGAAAAGTGCGACGCTGGGCAGTAACAGTTCCAGTACGAGCTTCAGATATCCAAGTGACAGAACCGCCGCGACGATGGGGACACCCGCGACACTCAGGGGAATACCCACGGGGGAAACAAATCCGAAGTGGTGCATGATGATCGGCGATGCCACCAGCCAACTGGTGATGGCAACCGCGGTGGCGCCGCGCAGCCAGTAGGCCAGCACGCTGCCGGCGGTTCCCGCGGGTTGGTCCCTCCCGCCGGGCAATCGTTCCATCACCCGCGGTGAGAGGTAGATCAATCCGAGCACCACGCCGTAGCTGAGCTGAAATCCGGGGTTGAACAGCTGATGCGGTTGCCAGATCAACAGGATCAGCGCGCTGATCGAGACGAGCGAGCCGACCGGCCAGTCCCGACGTGCGACCA
This sequence comes from Phycisphaerales bacterium, assembly GCA_007127615.1. Lineage (GTDB taxonomy): Bacteria > Planctomycetota > Phycisphaerae > Phycisphaerales > SM1A02 > SKZB01. The sequence goes on from SKZB01000116.1 coordinate 1,461, forward strand.
GACCGGCGCACGCCAGGCACGTCATGACGCCGGCGCGCAGCACCGGCGTCCGGACCTCGATCAGGAAGAGGTATCCCAGCACGATCAGGATGATGAGCCATCCGTGGCCCGCGCGATCGCCGCCCACCGCCCGCGCGATCAAGAGAACCAGTCCGGCGAGAATGCCGAGGTGCAGGCCGGAAATGGCAAGCAGGTGCGCCACCCCCGCGCGCTGAAATGCCTCGGCAATCTCGGTCAGGTCCGAATCCCTCTCCCCCAGCAGAATCGCGCCGAGCAAGGCGTTCCGTTCGGGCGATCGGGCTTCCGGAAGCCGGGCCAGCAGGTGACCCCGTGCCCGCGCACGGGCGCGATCACGAACGCCGCGCCAGGCATCTCCGGCGGCGGTGCGCGGGGTCGGCAGGGGCGTGACCAGATCGCGGTTCGGAACGAAGAGGATGCCGGCTTGACCGTGCGCCCGCGCATAGGCCGGCGCATCAAATTCACCGGGATTGCGCGGCGGATCGGGCGGGATCAGAAATCCAGTCAGCCGCAGACGGGTGCCGGCATCAAGCGGCTCGATGGTCTGATTGATGCGCGCGAGCACGCGGCCGCGGATCGGATGACGGTCACCGCCGGAGTCAAGAAGCGTATCGACCTCAACCGGCAGCCAGGTGGCGGAGGCGCGGTAGTCAAATCTGGCGAGCGCTCCTCCGGTGCGTTCACGGAGCACGGGTGATCGGAGCGCGCGGCCTTCGAGTTCGACCAGCACCGATTCGGGGCCGAGCATGGCCGTCAGATCGTTGGCGGCGAGTCGGTCGGTACGCAACACCATCCAGGCCGTCCCGAGCGAGACCGCCGTCAATCCGCACAGAACAAGGGGGGCGCGTTGAAAATGGGGAGCGCGGAGAAGGATCCACGCTCCGGCGATGAGGAAGAAAACGGAGGCGAGCAGCCAGGGCCAGAGTATTGGACCCGGTAGCCGCCACCCGATGGCAAGTCCTGCCGCGAAGCAGAACGCCATCGGAGTGGCCCCACCACTCTGAGGTCCGGTCTCGTTTCGGGGACGCAGTCCCCCCACACTGTCACGGTGACCGGCAAACACCTCATAGCTCCTCGCCTCCGAGGAAAACCTGGGCCGTCCGGATGAACGACCTCTGTCTTGAGTGAGAGACGATGGCCGCCCGCATCGTGTGAGCAGGAATCGGAAAAAAATCCCGGGGTCGAAAATTCCCCCGATGACGCCGGCTTCAGCCCGATCGATACCCGAACGGATTTCGTTGGCGACACCGCCGGACGTCCGTCACCATCCGTTTCAGGACTTCGGACCGGCGGAGCGCCGGTGAAGCCCGCGCTGCCGGTGACCAGATCCGTTCGGGGGACCGGTGCCATCGACCGCCGGGGCGGGTCGATTCAACGGCCCGTCATGCCGACCGTCGGAGTGGCTGCAGGCGGAGGTACGTCATTGATCGCCAGAGCCACTCGACCGGCCCGAAGCGGAAGGTTTTGAGCCAGAGCACGCTGAAAACCACCTGCACGGTGAAAATGATCGCCGCGAGGCCGAGCAGTTCCGCCCGGGAGAAGTGGCCGAACTGGCCGAGGCCCCACCAGTACATGATCGAGGTGACGATCACCGACTGCGCGAGATAGTTCGAGAGGGCCGTGCGGCCGACGGCGGCCAGTCCCGTCTGCAGCCAGCCGAACGCGCCGGCGCGGACGATGACCGCGATCGCGCCGAGATACCCGAAGCAGACGAAGATGCTGGCGAACTGGTGCAGAATCTCACCGGCCGTCACGATCAAAGCATTCTGAAATCCGGTCGCCGCGGCGAGACCGAACGCGGTGAATTCAAGCAATAAGCCGAACGGAAGCGCGATCAACAGCAGCCGCCGGTGGGTGGACGCGAACCGATCGGAAAAGAAGCCGAGCTTCATCAGGGCCGCACCGATCAGGAACATGCCGATGACACGAAAGGCGAATCCACTCAGCGCGGCGAAGACCAGCATGAACAGCCAGGTGACGCCCCGCATGATCATGGTTGCCGCGAAGGGGCCCTCGCCGTAGGCCACGCGCTCGGCTTCGGCAAAGTTCAGATCGCCCGGTTCGCCCGACATGGATGAAAAGGCATTGATGAAGCGCTCCCAGCGATCGTCCTCCGCGCCGGGCGATATTGA
>SKZB01000011.1 GCA_007127615.1 Phycisphaerales bacterium
ACCGCATCCGCGCACCTGACCAATTGAACAATCAGCTCACGCCACAAAACGGCGACCAAAGTAAAAACGTCCGTCACCGGCCGAAGCCCGGAGCGGACGATTGTAAGCACACGTGGCAGGACTCGAACCTGCAACCCTCGGCTTCGAAGGCCGATGCTCTATCCAATTGAGCTACACGTGCTACGGCTCAGAGTATACCGCATCGCTGCCGGCTGCGCCGAATCCCGAACGGGGTGAATCCAACGCCGAGGCAAGGTCCGCCCGCGCCGGTAGAATCGGCGACTTCACCCTCCGATTCGGTCTGAACGCTCCATCCCATGGCCCACGCTGATCTCCATTTTCACGCTTCCGCGCCGCTCGCGGCACTTCTGACGGCGGTCACCGCATCGCCGGCGGCGGCGCTCCGGGAAGTCGCCGCGGCGGGGTTTCGGGATGTGCAGTTCGATGCCCGCCAGAGCGGCCTGCGGCCGCGGGAACTCGATCGCTCGGCCCGGCGCGGATTGGCCGCCGATCTCCGGCGCCTGGAACTCCGGCCCGCCGGAATCGACATGTGGATTCCCCCGGAGCACTTTCTCGATTCGGCCCGCGTCGACCACGCGGTCCACGCGCTGCTGGCGACGATCGAACTGGCGGGCGAACTCGGCGGGATGCCGGTCAGTCTCGCGTTGCCGCGGCCGAAGACAAGCGATCACCAAGGGCGGGATGTGCTGACGACGATCCGGGACGCGTGCCATCGGTCCGGCGCGATGGTGGCGGATCACGCGCTGCCGCTTCGCGAAACGGAGGCCGATGAAGCCATCGGGATCGGCATCGATCCGGCGTCCCTGCTCGCCTCCGGTGAGGATCCCTGCGCCGCGGTTCACGCGCACGCGGAGCACGTGATCTCGGCGCGGCTGAGTGACCTCGACGGAACCGGGATGCGCGGCCCGATCGGGCATCAGGACGGTCGCCTTGATTGGCGCGGATATCAGATTGCGCTGTCTGCCGCGGGGTACAAGCGGCCCGTTGTGGTGGATTCGCGGCGGTGGCCCGAACCCTGGACGGGTTGCCGGCAGACACTGGCGCTCTGGACGGGAGGGCGCGCGTGATTTTCGGCTGGCTCAAACGGCGCCGCCGTCGCCGGTGGCTTGAGGAGCCGTTCCGTCCGGAATGGGAGCGCGCGATCCGGCAGAACGTCGCGCACTACCGGCTGCTGAGCGAGGATGAGCAACACCGCCTGAACCGACTGGTGCAGGTATTCGTTCGTGAAAAGCACTGGGAGGGGTGCGACGGACTCGAACTGACCGAGCCGATGCAGGCGACGATCGCGGCCCAGGCGTGCCTGCTGCTTCTGGAGATCGAACACGATTACTACCGGATGCTGCGCACGATCCTGGTCTATCCATCCGGCTACTTCGTCCGCGGCCGGGTTCCGGGCGGGGCGGAAGTCGTCGAAGGCGATCTGCCGGTGCTCGGGCAGGCGCACTTTCGCGGGCCGGTGATTCTCTCCTGGCAGCACGTACTCGACGGCGGGCGCCGGCCGTTCGAAGGACGCAATCTGGTCTACCACGAGTTCGCCCACAAGCTCGACATGAAGGACGGGCTGGTGGACGGCACGCCGGTGATCCGGGATCGCGGGCAGTTTCAGCGGTACGTTGAGGTCATGTCGCGGGAGTTCGACCGGTTGCGGGCCGGCCGGAGTTCCGGCCTGCTGCGCGAGTACGGCGCCACCAATCCGGGCGAATTCTTCGCGGTGGCGACGGAGGTCTTCTTCGAGCGCCCGATCTCGCTGAGACGGCTCCATCCGGACGTCTACGAGGTCCTCCGCGATTTCTACCGTCAGGAGACGGCCGCGCGGCTGGAACGCGCGGGGTACGGCCGCGCGTAGTGCCTGGCCGCGCGTGGTAGCATGCCCGGATGGAGATTCGTGGTCACGGCATTGATCTCGTGGAGATCGCCCGCATCGAACGGATGCTCGAACAGCACGGCGAGCGATTTCTCGCGCGGTGTTTCACGGAGGTGGAGCGCACCTACGCGGATTCGGGCGGCGGCCGTCGCGCCGAACGGTACGCGGCGCGGTTCGCCGGGAAGGAAGCGGTCCTCAAGGCCATTGGCACCGGATGGGCGCAGGGGACGCGCTGGACGGAGATCGGGTTCGATCACGAGACGGGGGGACGGCCGATTGTCGAAGTTTCGGGCACCTGTGCCGAGATGGCCGCCGCGCGCGGGATCACGCGGTGGCAGGTCAGCTTCAGCCACACCGGAACACTGGCGATCGCCAGCGTGATCGGCGTGGGAGGTATCCCATCCACTGAAATGCGGATAGGATGATGTGAAGATGGCAAAGCGACGCGGACCGGCGCTGTACGAAATCATTCGGTCTCGGACCGGTGATACTCCACCGCCACCTGATCACTCGGGTGGGGGTGATGGCGGTTCTCACTACCATGACATTCCGGCCAGCCACTGGTTGCAGCCCGGACGGCAGATCGCGATCCCGGTCGGCTACCTTCTCGCCGCCATCGCGGGAGGCATGATTCTGCTGGTGGTCGTGTTCATGATCGGTCACGAACAGGGACGGAAAGCCGAGCGAATCGTCCACGTCGGGGACTACGAGTCGGCCGGCAATGCTGATTCCGGGAGTGAGGCGGCCCACCGGCCGGAGGATCCGCTTCGCACCGGGCCGGCGTCCCGCGACCGCTCCTCACCGAATCGGACCGGCGGCGATTCCGATTCCTCACGGTCGTCCGGCCGGGCAGGATCGGGCCCGACGGATTCCTCGCAGTGGGGGCCGATCCTGTCGGATCCACGAGAACGCGGACGGGAATATTTCGCCATCGCCGAGACGAATGAGTCCGGTGCGGTGCGTTTGGCGGAATTTTGTCGGGCCCGGGGACTTGAAACCTACGTCGTTCCGGGCAATACTGCTGGTCTTCGCCGGGTCATTGCGCTCCCGGGCTTTGATCCGCCGGGGAGAACGAACCCGGATGCCCGTCGGCTGCGGGACCAGATCTACCGGATCGGTGAGGAATGGCAGCGCCAGGAGCGGGGGGGGAGCAACCTTGAGGATGCCTACCTGATTCTTTACGGCGGCGAATGATCGCCGCATCCACGAACGACCGCACGGAAAGTGAGATAAGTCACCATGAGTCTGCACCGAAGTCTGAAGACCCAACCCAGCGCCCTGAATCAGCACCGAAACGTGCTGACGCGCACCGAACGTGTCGCCCGCCTCAAGGACAAGGGCCGCTTCAATGAAGGCGATTCCCCCCTCGGTCTCGCCAAGGTCGGCAACCGACAAGTCGTGGCCGGCAAGAAGAAGAAGGACAAGGACGAAGACGAAGAGAAGAAGTGATTCGTCGGTTGCCGGGGCGTCGACACCATGCGACTCCAGAACGAATCCCAGGCCGAATCATCGGCCTGTTTTCTTGCGCTCGAACAACGGAACCGGCCATCTCACTCGATCTCAATCGCCGGGGGGAAACGAAATCACCTCCGCGCGAACCGCAACGTTTCATCGCCCGGCCGGCAAGGAGCGGCTATTCTTTCTTCCGACCAGTCAGCGGAACTGACGTCCCGCTCGCAGAACTGTGGCGGCCACAATTGCTCCCAGTTAATTCAATCCAATGAT
>SKZB01000025.1 GCA_007127615.1 Phycisphaerales bacterium
GACGGGTCAAGGGTGAGCGGAAAGCCGAAATCGCCTCGTGAACGCCCCTTCGATCCACGGCCCGTTCCTGACTGTTCGCCTGCAGGCCACCGGTTCGCCTCATGCACTCAATGCCTTCATGCCTCGATACCTCGATACCTCGATACCCCATCCTCCATGTTGACTCGAAGCACGCACATCTCGCTGCTCAACCAGCTCCGCGACGGTATCGATCCGGCGGCGTGGCGCGAGTTCGAGCATCGCTACGGCGATCTGGTCCGCAACGTCGCCCTTCGGCGCGGCATGCAACCCGCGGATTGCGATGATGTCTTGCAGGATGTCATGATGGCCCTGACCCGATCAATGCCCGGCTTTGAGTACGATCCGCAGCGCGGCAGCTTTCGCGGATACCTGAAGACGATCACCGGACACATCATTTTTCGAAAATTGCGTCAGAACGGTCGGTCGCGCCCGCTATTGGAGGATGAAGCGGGTGATATTCGCGCCATGCCCGCCGGCCGTGGCGGGCTGAGCGGCGATGACTCGGATCTCGAAATGCTCTGGGAGAGCGAATGGCGTCAATATCACCTGCGGCTGGCCATGCGGACGATTGAAACGGAGTTCAATGAAATGGATCTAGTCGCATTTGCTTACTACGCCGTTGAGGGGCGCAGCGTACAGGAAACGGCTGACGCCCTCGGCATGAGCGTCGATCAGGTCTATCAGGCCAAGTCACGCATCCTGCGCCGGTTGAGCCAACTCATCGAGCAACAGGTTCGGGAGGAAGGATGAGCGACTCGTCGCCGCGAAGGCGGGATGGCCGGCCCGACGGGGCGGGCGATGATACGCCCGGCACCGGCACAGATTGGTTCCGCGATGAAGCGTCGGTGCTGACCGAGATCAAGCGAAGTCGGGCCGGTGAGGCACCACCGCCGACAATTGCCGGCTACGAAGACATGCGCGAGGTGCAGCGCGGCGGCCAGGGCATCGTCTATCGCACGGTGCAGCGGTCCACCAATCGCCCGGTCGCCATCAAAGTGCTGTTGGATCGCTACGGCGCGGTGCCGCTGGTTCGCCGGCGTTTCGAGCGGGAGATCGACCTCGTCGCCTCGCTTCGTCATCCCAACATCGTGCGCGTGTATGACAGCGGCGTCTCGGCCGACGGGCGGCTGTATCTCGTCATGGACTTTATCGACGGCAGGCCGCTGGATGAGTTTTTGAAGACCGGCATGGAGCCGGGAAGGCATGAAGGCATTGGGGAGGATGCGAATCTCCGAATGCCGACCGCCGATCAACGGCAACCTTCCTGTCACTCGATCGTCAAGCTGTTCATCATCATCGGAAGTGCGATCAGCTATGCGCACCAGCGCGGCATCATTCACCGCGACCTCAAGCCCAACAACATTCGGATCGACCGGGACGGCATGCCGCACATTCTCGATTTCGGCCTGGCGAAGGTGGCGGATCCGAAGGGTGAGGCGCTGGCGGGCAGTTCACTGAGCTTGTCGGGTCAGATTCTCGGCTCGCTGCCGTGGGCGAGCCCGGAGCAGGCCGACGGCCGGTCGCATGAAGCGGATGTCCGCAGCGACATCTATTCGCTCGGCGTCATGCTCTATCACGCATTGACCCGGCGCATGCCGTATGACACCGCCGCGGGGATGAGACAGACGCTGACGAACATCATGGAGGCCGAGCCGTCGCGGCCGAGTACGCTGCGCCGCGCCATCAGTCGCGATCTCGACACGATCGTGCTCAAGGCGCTGGCAAAAGACCCGGAGCGTCGCTACCAGAGCGCGGAAGCGTTCGTCGCTGATCTTCAGCATTTCCTCGCGGGCGAACCGATTGAAGCGCGGCGGGAGAGCACCTGGTACGTTCTCAGCACCACCGCGCGCAAACATCATCTTGCGTTCACGTTGACCAGCATTGCCGTTCTGGCGTTGATCGGATTTCTGATCGTGCTGAGCGTGCTCTACCAGCGTGCGGTGACGAGCGAGCAGCTTGCGGAGCAGCGGCTCGAGCAGGCCGAACGTGAACGCGAGCGCGCGGAGCGCCGGTTCGATGACGTTCGCACGCTCGCCAATCGTTTCATGTTCGACGTTCATGATCAGATTGATTCGCTGGCAGGTTCGAGACCGGCGCGTGAACTGCTCGTGACGACGGCGCTGGAATACCTCTCATCCCTGGCTGAAGAGGCGGGAAGTGATCCAGCACTCAAGCGGGAGCTTGCCGCGGCGTTCCGGCGCGTGGGCAACATCCAGGGCAACCCTTTTCACACCAACCTCGGCGACACCGCCGGCGCGCTCGAAAGCTATCGAACGGCGCTGGCAATCAACAAAAATGTGCTCGAACTGCATGGCGGAGATACGGACCTCTTGCGGGAAATTGCGGACCTGACCACACTGGTCGGCGATGTACAACAGTGGATGGGCAAGCGCAAGGAGGCGGTCGATCGCTACCGCGAGGCCACCGCGTTGCTCGATCCGCTGCATCAGGCCGATCCCGGCAACCGCGATATCCGCCGTGTCATGGCGGCGGTACACGTCAAGAAGGGCGATGTGCTGCTGTGGTTGAACGATCCGGAAGCGGTGCTTGAGACGTACCGCGCGGGACTGGAGATACTTCAGGAACTGGCGGACGCTGATCCCGATAACCCGCGGGAGGCGATCAACGCCTCCACCGCCCACAGCAAGGTCGGCTTCGCGCTGGGCTCCCTCGGCGAACATGAACCGGCGCTCGCTCACCACATGACCGCGCTTGCGATGACGGAGCGAGTCGTCGCGATGGAGCCGGACAACGCCATTGCGACCCGCGCGGTCTCGATCAACGCCAACCAGGTCGGCGCGATGCTCTTCGCGCTCGGGCGTTACGATGAGGCAGAAGCGTCGTACCGACGCGCACTTGAAATCGCGCACTCACTCCATGATGCTGATCCGGGTAATGTGCTCGCCGCCAGCGACCTGGCCTTTACATACAACAAACTCGGTGAGTTGTCTCTGAACGCCGGTCGGCCCCACGAAGCGATTGTGCAGTATACGGTGGCGAACGGGTTTCGTGAGCATGTCGCCGCGAGGGATCCGAACAACGCCAATCATCAGCGCGACCTCGCCGTATCGCTCGGCTTTGTGGCGATGGCCCACGAGGCGGTGGCGAGAACGGATGACCTTGCGCCGGCCGAACGCACGGAGCACTGGCACCAGGCGATCAGATACACCCAGCGCAGTCTGGATGTCTTCCTCGCCAAACGAGAACGCGGCACGCTGAGCGCGACCGATGCGGAACGCCCGGAGGAGCTGGAATCGCAGATCAAGAGCTATCAGGAGCAGATGGCGGCTGCGATGAACGATGCGGGTTGAGTAGGGCGGGGCCGGGCAAAGCTTCACCATGACGTTCGGGGCCGAATCGAGCCATCCGTTCCGGCATCCGCGGGTGATCGACGGGAGGACTTTCAGCGCCATCCCCCACCGCTTGCTTCGGATCGACTTTGGATTGTCTCAGGCCCGCGGCCCGGCTTCCGCGTCCCGATGCGCCGTGGTCTTCGGCGGCGGCTTCGAGGCGGTCGCATCGGCCGGCCCGTCCTCGGGGACGGGTTTCGATCGGCGGCACTCTGGATCCCCCTGCTGCGC
>SKZB01000240.1 GCA_007127615.1 Phycisphaerales bacterium
CAGAACCCGGGTGCGCCCCGGTCCCGCCTGATCTCTCTCCTGCTCTGCTCCCCCTCCGATTTTCCCCTCCCGCCCGAACGACTCTCTGACCGGCCCCCAGCCGCCCCCGACCGGACCCGGCCTCCGATCCGGAGCGACGTCTCCCCGCGCCGGATCGGTTCATTTCGTCGTTGGCATCCCCCGCGGCAGTTGCGAACTCCGTTGCGAGATGATCGGATCGCACTGCCCTTCGGTCGTTCTGATTGCCGCCTTTCACCTTGCGGCCGGAGTTCCCGGCAGAGAACTGCCCCCGGCATGATCGGGAGGGCTACTCGGCTTTCCACTGATCGCGCCTGATCGCGCCGTTCGGCCTGATGGCGCCGCCCGGCCTGGTTCGCGCCGCGCGGCGAGATCAGATCGATCCCGTTCCGCCGCATGGATCGTCCCTTTCTTGAAGATGAACCCCGGCCGCCGGACGGCCAGACTCATCGCCGACGGCGAGCCATCGATACGAAACGAGCTCGCGCTTCCCTCGGCGGGGCATCGGGCTGCTTGAGAATCAGCTCCGCAGGACGGTCCGGATCGAACCAGCACACCCTCGCGCCGGCGCGTGGCCACGGCTTCCTGCGACCCTCCTCGCGCGGCCCTGGTCTGACCGGTCGCGCCCGCGCGATTTCCTGCGTGGCCGTGCCGCGATCGTCCGCCGAAAGCACTCGATCCGCGCACGCTCGTGTCGTCTATCGAAGAGTGGCGACGATCGCGTGAATCGCGCTGCGGTACCGGCTCTCAGCCTCGCGGGATAAGAGATTCACCCGAACTCGCGGCGCCGGCGACCGGCAGGAGTGCCACCGACTGATCGCGGACCGGAGCGTCGAGAGACCAGAGTCATGCGGCGGCTCGCTTGCGCTGCTCCCGGCGCTCACGCCGGTGCAGGCCGGCGATGGTGTAGGCCGTGTCCCACAGCGGATCGTTGCGATTGCTCAGATCCACCTGCCGATAACACGCGCTGCGTTCATCCCAGACCTTGACGAAGACCGTGGGCCGGTCCGAGCGGCCGCCGTTCCAGAGCCGCCGGACGAACCGCGGAAGGAATCCCTTGCGGCACGAGTGCCGGGCGGAAGCGTTGGCGATGGTCGGGTTGATCTTCATGGCATGACTCCTCTTCAGTTGCTTCTTGGGAGAGTGCCACGATTTCTTGCTGAGCCAACCGTGCGCCCATCAACCGGCCGCCGATCGCGCCCGGTCGGTTCCGCTCCGCGCGATCGCGCGGTTTGCGCCGGTCCGGTAATCACGCAGGAGCGTTATTCGGACGATGCGGATGGGGATTTCGCTTCCGGGCCGACCGTCGAGCCCGGCTGCATTTCGGCCGCTTCAAGCTGCGCTGCTTCCTGATGCGGCTGGCCGGCGAAGAGTTGGTCGAGCGTGAAATTCGCCCCGCATTCCGGGCAGGACGACTCGCGCAAACCCGTGAGGTTGTAGCCGCAGCTCGGACAGACGATCGCATTCGTTCTGATTCGGCTGCGAAGGCGATCCGCGCGTTCTACGGATGTTTCTTTCCAGATCATGGTCGTGCCGATCAGCCAGATGAGCATGGCGAACAGCGATCCGATGAAGATGCCGAAGGAAAGTTCGATGATGTTTCCGAAGACCACGGCAATGGGTATGGTGATGCCGACGGCAGCGACGCCAAGGAGAATGGTCTTCCATCGACGCCCATCGGCCCAGTTGACGTGCCGTCCCCAGAGCCCGAGCCAGTAGATAAGCACGAACAGAAACGAGCTGCTGCCTCCCAGCAGGAAGATCAACACTTCGTGTTGCCAGCCAATCAATTCAAAGCCGAGCACGACGAAAACCGTATACACCAGCGCTGCCGCGGGGAGCATCAGCGTGGTCAGAAGGATTCGCGCGACCAGACTCGACATGTGATGGCCGTCCCTTGTTGGCCGTCCCTTGTTGGCCGTCCCTTGTTGGCCGTCCCTGGTTGAATGACGCCGACGTCAGCCGAGCGCTTCCTCAAGATCTTCTTCAGTGTCCGGCGCGAGACGGGTCATGATCTTCGCCCCGGCGGCATCGCCCCAGACGTTCACGGTGGTGCGGCACATATCCAGAATCCGGTCCACGCCGATGATGATGCCGATCGCGGCGAGCGGCAACTGCGGCGCATCGGGCTGGCCGGCCAGTGACGTGTTCACCGCGGTGACCACGATCACCATGGTGACCAGACCGGCCGAGGGAATCCCCGCCGCCCCGACCGCGGCGAGCGTGGCGGTGATGACCACGACGACGAGTTCGGCAAAGCTGAGCTCGATCCCGAAGAGCTGAAAGAGGAACACGACCGCGACGGCTTCGTAGAGTGCGGTGCCGTCCATGTTGATCGTCGCGCCGAGCGGCAGGACGAAGTTGGCGGACTTCTTGGAGCAGCCACCTTCCATCTCGGCGGTCTGAATGGTGACGGGCAGCGTCGCCGCGCTCGAGTCCGTGCCGAAGGCGGTCATCAGTGCTTTCCGCATCTGCCACATGAACCGGTAGGGGTTCTTGCGCGTGAGCAGGTAGAGCACGGCGGGGAGGACGATTCCCCCGTGAATCGCCAGCCCGACAATTACCAGGATCATGTACTTGCCCAGCGGCCCGACGAGCGCGACCAGCCCGATCGTGCCGACGGTCCACGCCACCAGCAGGAAAACGCCGATCGGCGTCAGCCAGATGATCCAGAGAATGAGTTTCATGAGGCCGGCGAAGGCGGCATCAAAGAAGTCGACCGCAGGTTTGCCCTTGTCTCCCGTCGCCGCCAGCGCAAGACCGAAGAGCAGCGCGAAGACGATTACGCCGAGCGGACGGGTCTGGCTCATTTCGTGAACGAGGTTGGTGGGGATCAACTGCTCGAGGATGTTCATCCACACCCCGCCGAGACCCATCTCCTCCGCTTCTTCGAAGAGATCCTCGCGGTCGCGGTAGTCCTGCTCGCCGCGTTCGCGCAACTGCTCGACCACGTCCGGATCGAGTCCGACGCCCGGCTCGAACGTCGTCACCAGCGCCGCGCCGAGAACGACGGCGAGGAGCATCGTCGAGAGGTAATAGAGAATCGTTGACCCGCCCACGAGGCCGAGTTTGGTCGGATCGCCCAGGCTGGTGACGGCGACGACCACGCTGACGAAGATCAGGGGAATGATCATCAGCATGAGCGGGCGGATGAGGATGAGGTTGCCGACGTTGTACAGCCAGTCGAGCGCTTCGGGTTCCGCCGCTCCGGTGGCATGGTAAAGCCATTCGCCGTAGCCGACGCCCGCGATGAGACCGAAGAGGATCAACGCCGTCAGCAGATTGCCTCGTTTCATGGCCGCCTAGCGTAGCGGGCTGCGGGCGATTCTGCACTCCGCGCCGGGCGACCGGTCGGACCGACGGGTTCGGCCCGTCGCCGGTTCACCCGAGGTCGAGCACCGTGCCCCGGAAATCGACCCGGGAGTCGACCCGGAAAACCGTTCGGCGGATCGCGGTCATCGCGAAAGGACGTCGAACCCTTGTGTCGTCTCCGGTCAGTGCCGGAGAACGACGATCGGCGGCTTCGGTCTCCTTCCGTGATTGGTGTTCCCTGCGTTCGGCGGCGCCGCGCGGA
>SKZB01000102.1 GCA_007127615.1 Phycisphaerales bacterium
AGCGGCCGAAGCCGACTGGTACGGCGCGCGGGCCTGGCTGCGACGTGAGCTGAGCGATGAGCGGAACTGACCCCGAAATCTTCGACCGGGCGATGGAGATCTTCTGGGAGCTCTGTCAACGTCCGGAGCACGAGCGCGAGGCGCAGCTGGAGGAACGCTGCGGTGAGCACGAAGACCTTTTCCGCGAAGTCGAATCGCTGCTCAAGCATCATGAAGACCGGGAGGGGTGCCTCGCGGAAGAACAACTCCAGACCGGGTTGCACCAGATCTTCCCCGACATTCTCGGTGAACCTTTGACCCCCGGTGGATCCAACGGTGCCCCGCGCAGGGCGGACGCGATCACGAAGGGCGATCCGATTCCGCCCGACCGGATCGACCATTTTGAACTGATCGAAAGAATCGGGGAGGGGGGATTCGGCGAGGTGTATCTCGCCCAGCAGATCGAGCCGATCCGCCGCAGAGTCGCGCTGAAAATCATCAAGCTCGGCATGGACACGCAGCAGATCGTGCAACGATTTGAAGCCGAAAGGCAGACGCTGGCGCTGATGGAGCACCCGGCGATTGCAACCGTCTTCGACGCCGGAGCGACCGATCGGGGACGGCCGTTCTTCGTCATGGAATACGTCGAAGGCACGCCGATCACCCGGTTCGCCAACGACCATCATCTCACGGTCGACGAGCGCATCGAGTTGTTCATCGAAGTCTGCGAAGGGCTGCAGCACGCCCACCAGAAGGGCATCATTCACCGTGATATCAAGCCGTCCAACATTCTCGTTTTGACCCGTGACGGAAAGGCGCGCCCGAAGATCATCGACTTCGGCATTGCCAAGGCGATGCGGCAGGATGATCTGGAGAAAACGTTTCATACGCATTCCGGCCAACTCATCGGCACGCCCACCTACATGAGTCCGGAGCAGGCGGAGAACAATCCCGACAACATCGACTCGCGCACGGACCTGTATTCGCTCGGGGTGGTCTTGTACGAACTGTTGACCGGCGAACTGCCGTTTGATCCGGAGACGTTTCGCGGCAAGCCGCTCCGCGACATTCAGGAAATCATCTGTCACCAGCAGCCCCCTAAACCCAGCACGCGCGTTCACCGCACCGGCAGTCACAGCGCCGCTTCGATCGCTGAATCCCGCCGCAGTGAGATCAGATTCATTCAGCGCAAGCTGCGCGGCGATCTTGACTGGATCACGATGCGCGCGATGGAGAAGGACCGCGAGCGGCGGTATGCCTCGGCGTCGGAGTTCGCTGCGGACCTGCGCCGCTACCTGGACCATGAGCCGGTCAGCGCGGGGCCGCCGGATCTGGTGTACCGTTTTCGCAAGTTCATCAGCCGCAACCGGACCGCCGCGATCGCAGCGGTGCTGATGCTCGTGCTGATCGCGGCGAGTTTTGTCGGCATCGCCAGCGTGGCTTATCGCGAAGCGAATCTCCGCGTCTTTGCCGAACAGAAGAGCGATGAGTCCCAGCAACTCGCCTACCGGCTCAGCATCTCCGCCGCCCAGGCCGCACTCGATATCGGCGAAGGTGTTTCCGCACGCGAGCATCTGGAAACAGCGCCGGACGAACTGCGCGGCTGGGAGTGGCATCACCTCGGTTACCGGGGCAACCAGTCGCTGCGCGAAGTCTGGTTCGATGATCCTTCGGATCCGCTTGCGGACCTGGTCATTACCCCCAACAATCGACGCGTCATGACCCTGCGTGAAAGCGGGCTGCTCCAGACCTGGTCACTCGAAACCGGCGAGCTCTGGTCCGCCGTCTCCACCGGTGTTGCCGGCAGCCGCATCACGCTCGACCGGACCGGCGACCGGCTGGTGATCCACGACGGCGAGGTCGGCCTGCAACTGCTCAATCCCACGAGCGGTGAAACGGTCTGGACCATCGAAGGCGCGAACGCGCCCGGCCCGGTTCCCTTTCATCCGACCGAACCGTGGGTGGTCGTCGGTGGACAAAATGGATTTGAAGTTCAGATCGTCGACGCGCGCACCGGGCACCAACTGCGCGCGATCGAGATTGACCAGCCCGCAGCACGGCAGGTGTCCTTCAGCCCCGACGGGCAGTTTGTCATGTACATCACCGATCAGTACCGCATGGCGGTGATCGATGTGGAGACCGGCCGCGAACAATGGAACGATTGGACTCGACGTGCGGAGTTTTCAGCGTCGGGTGAGTTCATCATGGCGACGTCCGGGTTCGACGGGCTCAAGTCGATTCGTTTCGCATCCGGCGAACTCCAGGTGACCTACGAACATCCGCGTTCCATCCTGCAATTCGCGGCGCGCTCAGATTTCTCCCACGTGGCGGTCCTGGATCAGAGCGGTATCACCATCGTCGATGGTGAGTTTCGGCGTATTCTCACGAGCATGCCCTCGCTGCATCCGCGCGCGATCGCGATGCACTATTCACAGGATGATCGTTTTCTGGTGGTCGGTTACCGAAACGGCTTCGTCGTCTGGGATGCTGACGTGTTTGCTTCGCCCACGCACTTCCAAGCCCCCGACCGGCGACGGATCGATCAGGCCGCTTTCGCCGATGGTGGCCGTGTCATGGCGAGCCGAAACTGGGGATTCATCAATCTCTGGAACACCCAGACCGGCGAACTGCGCTGGCAGAACCATCTGCTGACCGCGCGAACACAGGACATGACATTCAGCCCCGATGGCGGACGGCTTGCCGTCCTGGGGCGGCCCTATTCTCTCTACCTGCTCGATGCCCGCGACGGCTCCATCGTGCAGCGCTACGAACCGTTTGGGCATTCGCGGCCGGAATCCATCGCCTGGCCCCGGCCGGGCGGTGATCTGTACGTTCGCCTCGAAAACGGCGAGATCTGGCGCCTGAATCCCGCGACCGGCGAACGGCGCGATGACCTGCCGCTGACCACATCCGCGCTCGATCTGATGCGCACGGGGCAAGAGCGCCGGTATCTGGCGTGGGTTGAATCCGACGCCACCGCCGAGCGGGGGCTGCAGTGCCGGGTGCGAAACGCCGCGACCGGCGAGACGGTCCTCACCGTACCGCTTTCGCTCGAAGCCCCGACGGCGATGGCGGTGGACGAACGCATGCAACTGCTGGTCATCGGGACGGCAGGCGGGGCGGTTCACGCGTATCCGATGGGTGCGCCTTACGCGCCTTACCAACTGCAGAGCGCGGGACCGGCGATTCACGACATCCGCCTGTTCGCGGATATCAACCGGGTCGCGGCCGGATTTCACGATCAGTCGGTTCGTCTGTGGGATGCCGACACCCGGCAGCGCGTGTTCACCTCCGTCCTGCGAACCGGTATGCCGCTGGCGATTGGGTTCGATGAAGAAGAGCGAGCGCTCCTGATCTCCGGGGCCGATGTGCTTGTCAAGCGATACGACATGCGCACGCCGCGCGCTGGATTCACGCAACTCGCGCGAACGCGGCAGATTCGTGAATTGGTGGACCCGCTCTACCGGGAACTGGAGTTCACCGAAGACGTTGTCGCCGCACTCGAGTCGGACCCGGCCCTTCCTGAAGATTGGCGGGCCGATGCCATTGAATACGCCGACCGGTTCGGTGAGCACATCGTGTGGTTTCACAGTGATGCGCTCATCGCAA
>SKZB01000267.1 GCA_007127615.1 Phycisphaerales bacterium
CATTTTTCTCCCACGGGTGGACGGCCTTCCCTTCGCGGGAAATGATCGAGTCCACGCCGCTCGGCAGCCAGTCTTCCCACTGATCCTTCAGGACGGTCGCGGCGAACGTCTCGATTTCGTCTCGTGACGCCCCGGGCACCATCGCCCGAACGCACTCCACGAATGGGCCCTCCTCCTTACAGACCGGCTTGGCGAAACGGGCACTCTTCAGGGAGTGGTGATCAATCCGGTTGATATCCCGTCCGTCGTAGAGAATCCGGCCCTGCTCGACCAGACGATCGCCGAGCAGTTCCCGTCTGATCGGATGATCCAGCGTCATCTCCGGATCGATGATCGCGACCACATCACCCGGTGCGGCCACAAGTTCGCTTTCCGGGGTCGCCTTCCCGCCGGTGACACTCAGGCGTCCCTGGAACTCGATCCGGTCGACGCGCGCGATACCGTTGACCAGCGGCAGTGACTCTCGCGGTTCGCCCGTATTCAAGGGGAAGCTGAACTGATTCATGAAATCCATATGACGGGCGGCCCGCGGAATGTGCTCCGCGGACTTGATCCAGCGATTTCCGATCTGGGCGAACGGTGCAAAGACCACCCGCGCGGCAACGATGAACGTCAGCAACTGGCCCCACGTCATCGCCCCGTCATTCACAAGAACGACGCCCCACAGCAGAATCACAAAGGCGGCGAGAAGACTGAACGCGATCGGAGTCTGCAGCGCCAGACTTCGGGTCTCGTACTGGCGGCGCCAGAATCGATGTTGTTGAGAAAGCGCTTCCCGAACGTCCTGAATCTTCTGCTCGGCATCCTCATCCCGGATCTCACCGGCCTGAAGTTCACGCAACAGACCGGCAACCTCGGCCCCCGCGGCCCGCTGAACATCCTGCCGCGGCAGCGACATGGCGCTCGCACGACGAGCCAGCAGAAGCACCGGCATGAAACCGATCAGGGTGATGCCCAGACCGACGATGGACATCGCCGCGTGAAGCTGAAACATATACCACAGTGGAAAAACGATCGTCAGCAGCGAGACCGCGATCAGCAGCATCATCTGAAGCATGACGCGAACGGACTTACAGTCGCTGCGCAGTGCGAGCAGCGTCGGCCGGCGCGGCATCACCGCACGCTCGCGCGGATCCGCCATCTGCATCAGTCGCAGGGCACGGTAGGTCAGCTCACCTTCAAATTCACTCAGCATCTTGAGCCGGATGATCCAGGACACATGCATCAATGCCGCAGCAATCAGCATCAAGGTGAGGAAGGCGCTGAAGAGCAGCATCACCTGAGAGAGCGTCGACCATTCCCGGGCCTCAAACACGTGAATCAGCGGCTCCGAGAGCGGCGGCGCGACGCCGGCTGACTCTGATATCGCAAATCCCAACGCCAATGCGATCAATCCGACCATCTGGACAAACGACGAGGCCAGGGTCACCCCGGCAAAGATGGAAATCGACCACGCGAACGGCCGGCTGCGCCTGAGGACCGACCACGCGTAGAACCACGCGGGCCGAGAGAGCGCCGCCTCCTCGCCATCTTTCTCTCGTACTGCGTCATCCGGCCCGCCGGGATTGTCAGAGATATCGGGCGTCATGAATCACACACCGCGTCAATGACCCTCGGTCGCCTCGGTCGAATCGAGCACGGCGCGGAATGGCGGCTCGGATCATCCCGGTGGAAAGCGAGGATGTCGCGGGCCAGGCGCTCGGCGGCTCGACCGTCTGCATAGGGATCAATCCGGTTTCGCAGTTTCATCCGCGCGTCCTTCGTGGAATCGAACCACGAGGGCATCTCCCGAAGCATCTCAAGAAGCTCGTCCCTGGATCTCACCAGCGGCACGGCACCGGAAGCGGTCACCTGCCTGAAGTGATCCGACGCGTAATAGCGCTCCATACGAACCGCAAACACACGGTTCGGTTCATTGGAATCGTAGCCCAGATTGATTGTCGGCCGGTCCAACTGCAGACTTTCCAGCGTCACCGTGGATGCAACGGAGAGAACCGCGTCGGCAAAGTAGAGTTGTTCCGCCAGACGGCGGCTCTCATCGGCGCGCGGCATCCAGAATCCCCGCCGACGATCGTTCTCACCGGCCTCATGTCCCGGAACGAAGAGCCGGACCCGGGGGTGGTCTTTGAGAAGCGCGTAGCTCTCCGGACCATCCTGAGGATGAACGCGAACCACGACGAAACTGTCCTCATCACTCTCGAGAATGTCCCGAACATACTCACTTCCCCACGGGCAGATCGAACGCGGCACGCCGACATAAAGTCGGTAGCGTGCATCGGACGACAGATCGAGGGAGGTGAGAAACTCATCCCGCGTGCGCTCCGGAGCGTAGTCATGGTAGAGGTCAAACTGCGGCACCCCGACCACGGCAACCTGTTCCTCCCGATATCCGAACTGCTCGATCGCCGTCTTCTTCATGTAATCGTTCCAGACCGCCAGACGATGCAGGGGAACAAACGCATTGAACTTACTGCTCAGATTATCCCACGAATAGACGATTCCGTACCGCTTTGCGGCGGTGATGGGGATCGCCTGCGCGACGGCGTGATCGAGTTCTTTGATTCCCGCCGAACCGAGAACGACGGTCCGGATTCTCTTCCGCTGAACGACCGAGCGGACGGGCGACGGAGCCGCAACACGCTCGGCCATCTGCAGGAAGATGTCGAGATTCGGCTGACGTCCGATGAGCCGTCCGAGTGATCGCTGAACCGTTCCCCGGATCAGGCCGCGGGCGTGTTTTCGTCGAATGATCTCCCAGTCGCTGCCCGCCCGTCCGGCGTGAGTGGCCTCAACCCGCAGGTTGCGGCATGCTTTGCCCACGCAGTTCAGTCCAAATGTGGGGGCCTCAACCCAGGAAGTCGCAGCGCGCAGTTCCTCGGGAACATGGCCCAGGGCGCCGGGAGGAACCAGAAACAATCCGGCCGCGCCGACCTCATCGATCAGCCGCTTTGCCAGACCGGTATTCAGAAATCCAAGCAGGTGAAAGCCGTCCGGTAGAGAGAGCAGTAATGGCTCCGTTGCGCGTTGACTCATTTAGAACAGGTTCCGTACCGCATCAAAGACAGGTCGGGTGGGTTCGGCGTTGAACGCCGCCTCTGCCAGCAGAAAATCCAGCCGGGAATCGATGTTGATGGACCTCATCTCCGGCATGATATACGGCAGGACGAATTCGCCGTACAGACTTGCCTGCACCAGCAGGGTCTCCCGTCGCGTCAGGTAGAAGGCGCCGTTCCGGGAATAGGCGGGATCCTCACCGTGGTCCTGTCGCTGCTGACCCTCGCGATCTCCGCCCTGGGCAAGGAACTGGACGAGGCGACCATCGACGACCCGTCGAAGTCGCCGCGGGTGATGATCCACGACCTCGACCACCGACACCACCGAGTCGGCCTGCTCGTTCCCGCTCAGCAGATCGATCCCGGCGGAGAGATCGTCCGGCGTGCGAAACGGCGTCGTCGGCTGAAGAAGGCACACCGCATCGTACGGTGCATCGTGCGCCTCGACGGCCCGCAACGCATGAAGGACCGTGTCCAGAACCGGCGAGTGATCGCCGGCCAGTGCCGGCGGACGGAGGAATGGCGCTTCCGCGC
>SKZB01000203.1 GCA_007127615.1 Phycisphaerales bacterium
CCATCGGCCAGTTGCTGCTGCCCGTCAACGCGTTCGATCAACATCGATGCCGGATCAACGTAGACCTCGAAGCGCGCCGACCCGGACGATTCACCGTCAAGCTCAGGATCATCCGTCTCCGACTGCTCCACCAGCAACAGTTGCCACAACGGACGTTCGTTGATGGTGACGCTTCTGACTTCCTGCGGCGTGAGCGTTCGTCCCTCGGTCTCGCCGCGGCGGAACGGCGCATCGTCCTGAATTGTCAGTGACAGGTGTGGAACCAGCCAGAAGTCGTACTGTTGCCGCAGCGAGTGCAGCCGATCCGACCAGCGCAGCGGCAGGAGGGTGGTCACGACATCCGTCAGCGATGATGTGCTGGTCTCGATGCGGAGTTGGCCTTCCGTGACCTCGGACCGGACGGTCGTTTCGATGCGTTGCTCGTTTTCGCTCCCATCGTGCCGGAGGATCTGGACGATGCTGGTGGTGTCGGCATACCCGCTCAGCCGCCGGTACCGTTCGATCAGCCGCTCGAAGAAGACCCCCGCTTCATTCGGCGGCGTCTCGTCGATCGGATGCCAGAAGCGATAACCCGCGGGCCCCACCGCCGCCACCCCCGGCGTGCCCGGCCTCGACGAGACATCCCCGCCGGCATTCGGCCCGGACCACGAAATCAGACTGACGAGCGCGAGTTCAAGCATGCTGAAGTTTCTCATCCGGCACCCTGACCAATTCGATCAAGCGATGCATCATAACCGCCGGCTCGACGCTGAAACCACCGAAAAATTCGAGAAGGAAATCGATTGCCGCACCGGGCACCAAACAAAGGCCTAGGAAAAGAGGAACACCATACTGCCCACGACGATTGCGTTGGAAACGCCGTGGATCACAATCGCCGGAACAATCGTGTCGCGCCACTCCCGGACGAGCGCGAACACGACCGCCAGCGACATCAGGAGGGGGATGGCGATGAGCCCCTGCGGGTGAATGGCGGCGAAGATGAACGCGCTGATCACGGTGCTGCCGATGACACTCAGCTCGCGTCCCCAGCGGCCGGTCGTCTCCCGCAGGTTCCGATAGAGCACGCCGCGAAACATGATCTCCTCGACGATCGGCGCGGCGACCGCCGCCACGAGAAGGATCTGTAGTTTGACCAGCCACCCCGCCCCGCCGATCTCGAACGCGACCGGATGCGCCGGCGCGCCGCTCGGCGCGAGCGGCGGAACGGGATCGGCGAACAGACCGGCCACCATCATCAGCAGGAACGTACCGATGAAGCCGACCACGAGGATCGGCAACCCCATGGCGTACCCGGCGAGACCGATCGCGGGCTCTGCCAGCGGCCGCCGGCCGAGCGTGAGGCCGATCTCCTCACGGACCGTCCGCCACGGCACTCCACGGACCACCGGCCAGAAGAGCGCCACCAGACTGATGAAGAACGCCAGGAATGCGGCCCCGAATCGAAACGATGTCGCGTTGGTCGCGGCGGTGATGGCCTGCGCCATCATTTGCAACGTGAAGAAGAAAATCAGCCAGATCGCAAACGACTCCGCGTACACGGATACCGCGCCGGACCCGCTTCGGAAATGCCACTTCAACCGTCTCGTGCCGAAGCCGATGGCGACCAGAACGAGACCGACCACGCCGAGAAGCCCGAGCGCACCGAGCAAAACCATGCCGCCGACCAGGGAGAAGGTCACCCGCCGGGCTTCGGAGAGTATCTTCCGGCGGTCGCTTCGACGGGCGAACTCTTCGGGAGACAGCGCCAGTTCGCCGAACCACCCCAGTTCATCGCGGAGGAAGCGGCGATCGGCTTCGCTCAGCGCATCCAGTGCGATCCTCGCCTCACCGTTCACTTCGTCGGCCGGGGGATACAGCCGGTGAAGCAGGGATTGCACTCGCGCCTGCGACTCACTCATCAGGGGATCGGCGTCGGGCGGGCGGCCGGCATCGGCCCGGACGATCAGTTCCTCCAGTTCCTCAAGAACGACGCGTGCCTCCTCGGGTCCGGCGAGCTCCGCCGCCAGAATGACGAAACGCTGACGCTGCGGAACCGTTCCGATATTCAATTGCGGTTCCAGTTGTTCGTAGAGAAGCTTCGATTGTGTTCGATTAATTGATCCGGCGCCAACGGCGTACTTGCTCATGAGCTCTGCGATCATGACCCCCGCCCCGTCGGACGGAGGTCCCTGAGCTTCCTCGACTGGTTCCAGGTGCGGCAGCAGCAACAGCGCGCCGCAGCTCAGCACGATGACGAGCCACGCCAACAGATTGCTCATCGCCGAACCATTCGCTGTGGGTCGAATTCGCGCCGGCCCATCCGAGGGATCACTCGTCGACGATCGATCATGAGACATGCAAGGTTCCTGTGACTTCGTGTCGTGGGGTGACACGGGACAATCATACCGGGACGGGACGGGGCAAAGAGTGTAGACCGGCCGGGTCAGCGGTGGTTCGTGACCGGATCGGCTCGGGGGCACCACGCCCCCCCCGCTCGTCCCTGTCATCGGCCGAATGACAACGGAAAAAAACGGGCCCGTGCGGGTGACCGGCAAAGACCGAAAATGATGGCCGTCACATCTTCAACAACCTCGAAAAGTCGTGCGGGGCCGGGTACACTATTCGATTCGATCGCGTAGCTCAGTCGGTAGAGCAACCGCCTTTTAAGCGGTAGGTCCTGGGTTCGAGTCCCAGCGCGATCATTCTTCCTTCAGAAGCTCGACTTTCCGACCCCCACCGAACGGAATGGTGTCCCCTTCATGCTGATTCTGCACGCGAACTGGTACCAGGGTTCTCTGCAACTCTGGGGTGAATCAGTAGCCGCATTCCAGGCCGCACGTCCGAACGACGCGTCCGAGTCAACCCAGAATCACGCTCGTGACGAAAGCGAGCGCGACGAGCGAAGCGCCGTCAGCCGATCGACGTCAGGGGGATTCGACGCCACCGCCGTTGCCCCGGCGGCCGAGGGCGAATCGCGCACCGCCGTCCGTGAGCACTCGCCACCGGCAGAAAACGCTCATCCCCGCGCGCATCCCTTCGCGGCGTCGCCCGCGGAGTTGACCGAGACCCTTCGTTCCTTCAATGTCTTCGAGCGGTCCCAGGACCTCACCGAGCGCCGCCTCACGCTGCGTCTTCCCTTCCGAGCCGATTCTCCCCAGCCGAGCCATCGGCTGGTCAGTCTGACCGGCGACCTGGAAGGTGAGTTGCCGCTCAAGCTGCGCACGGCTGGCGTTAACGCCGTTCAGATTCCGAATGAACAGGCGCTCTCCGCGCTGTTGCGGCTGGAAGATCTGACGATGGAAGGCGAGGTGACCGCCGGCGCCTCGCTGCGCTACTGGTTCGTCGTCGCCCGTTTCGTTCTTGAACTGCTGTCCGATCAACGTTTCATCCCGACGGTGATCCAGGCCCGCGGTCAACAGTTGGCCGGCACCTGGCGCCCGTGGCTGCACGACCCGGAGATCAGTGACCGGATCGGCGCGCTGGTGCTTTCGATGCCGCCGGTGGTTCGCGCGGTGGTGGATGCCTCCGACGGACGGCCGTGGCCAATTCTGGAGGATGCGCTCGCGCAGTGGACGGATGCAACCGTGCGGAGAA
>SKZB01000251.1 GCA_007127615.1 Phycisphaerales bacterium
GAACATTTCCGAGAGCGGGACTTCGGCGGTGATTACGCGCACCGGACCGCGCAGTTCCGAATCGTTGATCTGGCCTCGACGAGATGCGAGGTCGCCCGACACGGAACCGAAGTACTCATCGGGGGTGACGATCGTGACCTTCATGATCGGTTCGAGCAGGGCGAGACCCGCCTGGGTGCACGCCTGACGGAAGGCGAGCGCGCCGGCCTGTTCGAAGGCGACCTGGGAGGAGTCGACATCGTGGTAGGAGCCGAAGACCAGTTCGCACTTGATGTTCTGGACGGGATACCCGCCGAGAATGCCGGCCCCGGCGGCCATGCGCACGCCGTACTCGACCGACGGAATGTACTCGCGGGGAATCACGCCCTGGGAGATCTTGTCGACGAAGACGATGCCGTTGACCATCTTGAGCCCTTCGGCCTCGGCTTCATCGGGCGTGATCGGCTTGACGGTCACGACCGCATCGCCGTACTGACCGCGACCGCCGGTCTGCTTGACGAACTTGCCGCGAACGTCCTTGGCTTCGCCGACGATCGTTTCGCGGTAGCTGACGCGCGGCTTGCCGACGCGGACGTTGATCTTCATGTCCCGCAGCAATTTGTTCTTGATGACTTCGAGGTGAAGCTCGCCCATGCCCGCGATGATCGTTTCACCGGTCTCATCGTTGTAATTCGTGCGGAAGGAGGGGTCTTCGCGGCGGATCGTGGTCAGCGCCTCGGAGAGCTTCTTCTTGTCGTCGTTCGTGGCGGGCTCGATCGACATCGAGATCACCGGCTCGGGGAAGTCCATCTTCTCGAGGATGATCGGCTGGTCCGGATCGCAGAGTGTGTCGCCGGTGACGGAGTTCTTGAGGCCGATGACGGCAACGATCTGGCCGGCGGCGGCGAAGTCGAGGGCCTGGCGATCTTTCGCGTGCATTTCGAAGATGCGCGAGACGTTCTCTTTCTTGCCGTTGCTCGGATTGAGCACGCGCATGCCCTTCTCGATCTTACCGGAGTAGATGCGGAGGTAGGTGAGATCGCCGTGCACGTCGGAGACGACCTTGAAGACGAGCCCGGAGAAGGGGGCATCGGCATCGTGCGGACGGGTGAGCTTGTTCTCTTCGTCCTTGGGATCAACGCCTTCGACCTCCGGCACTTCGGTCGGATGGGGCAGGTAATCGATCACGCCGTTGAGGACGCGCTGTACGCCGATGTACTTGAGGGCGGAGCCGCAGAAGACGGGGTTGCATTCCCGGGCGATGGTGCCCTTGCGGAGGGCGGCTTTGATCTCGTCGACGGTGATGGCGTTCTCATCTTCGAGATACTTTTCCATCAGGGTATCGTCGAGCTCAACGGCCTTCTCGATGAGCTCGTGCCTCCAGAGCTCGGCGGTTTCCTGGAGATGCTCGGGGATGTCGCGTTCCTCGACGACCGAGCCGAGTTCGCTGGCGTCGAAGTAGAACGCGCGCAGGTCGAGGAGATCGATGATGCCTTCGAAGTCATCGCTGGAACCGATGGGATACTGGACGGCGATGGGGTTGGCGCCGAGACGGTCCTTGATGGTCTTGAAGGAGTACTCGAAGTCCGCACCGATCTTGTCCATCTTGTTGATGAAGCAGAGCCGCGGGACCTTGTAGCGGTCGGCCTGCCGCCAGACGGTTTCGGACTGGGCCTCGACGCCTTCCTTGCCGTCAAAGACGGCGACCGCGCCGTCGAGCACGCGAAGCGAGCGTTCGACTTCGATGGTGAAGTCGACGTGGCCGGGCGTGTCGATGAGGTTGATCTTGTACCAGGTGCCGTCCCGTTCCCACGGGCAGGTGGTGGCGGCGGACTGGATGGTGATGCCGCGCTCCTGTTCTTCCTGGAGAAAGTCCATGGTGGCGGTGCCTTCGTGGACTTCACCCATCTTGTAGCTCTTTCCCGTGTAGTACAGGATTCGCTCGGTGACGGTTGTCTTTCCGGCATCGATATGAGCACAGATTCCGATGTTACGAACGTTGGCAAGGGGGGAGGACATCGTCAAACTCACTTCCGGGCAATCGGGGGTTGGAAACTTCTGTCGCCGCCTTCGTCACGAAGGACGAACCGCGGCTCCGGTGATCCCGCTGGATCAATGATCTGGTGATCCCAAGGGGAAACGACTGTTATCGGCCGATTCGGTTCGCACATCGAGGGAACTGCATGGACTTTTGGTGCAGATTCGGTGTGCGAATCGCTCGATCTCGGATTGTCTGGCCCGCCTTCCGCCGGGCCGGACTCACGAGACCGGCAAGCAGCGCAAGGGGGCGTCTTCGTCTTCGTCCGGCAACGGGATGCTCCTTCCGCTGCGTGGGTGAACCCGGCGGCTCACACCGGAAAAAAGAGTACGCCTCGCGTGACCGACAACCGACGGCCCATCCGTCGGCATCACGCGCCGCCCCGAATGGAAATGACTTCACGGGGCGAAGAACCATGCATCATACAAATCGGGGTGTATAAGTCAAACTCCAAATCTGGTTTTTGCCGTCTCAATCCGGCTCCCCCGAGACCCCCGCCCCGGCCCTCTGCTCGGCCCCCTCCTTTGCCCCCGCCCCGGCCGGTGCAGCGTCCGCCCGATCGCCCGTTTCCGGCGTCCGCGTCAACCGCGCCCGCGCGATCCGCACCGCCTCCGGATTCCGGTCGATTCCCGCCGCCCGCCTTCCCATCCCCCGGGCCGCCACCAGCGTCGTCCCGCTGCCGCAGAAGGGATCGACCACCTGCCCGCCCTCCGGACAGCAGGCGCCGATGAGCAGCTCCATCAGGGCCAGCGGCTTCTGCGTCGGATAGCCCGTCCGTTCCCGCGCCATGTTGTTGATCGCGGGAACCTGCAGGACGTCGGTCGCCTTTTTCATCTCACCCCGCATCCGCGCGCTGGTGGCCGGCACCATCGGCGGGTCGAAGTAGTACGACTCGGAGCGTCCGTAGAAGAGAATGTCGTCGTGCTTGCGCGCGAAGCGGCGGGGGGACGATCCGCCGAGACCGTAGCTCCAGATGAGATGGTTCACGAAGTTCGCTGCGCCGAAGATCACATCCAGCTCCAGCCGTGAGTAATGACACGTCCGCCAGTCGCAGTGCAGCAGAATGGATCCCGTGGATTTGAGAAGGCGGTGCGCCTCGGTGAGCACCGGCCGCAGCGCAGCGCGGTACGCCCCGGGCGAATCCCACCGATCGGCATACGTCCCGGCGCGTCCCGTCTGGGCGCGACCGGTATTGAACGGCGGATCAAGGTAGATGAGGTCGGCCGACGACGCCGGCCACTCCGCGAGAATCGATGCCGCGTCACCTTCCTGTACGCCCGCCGGAACGCCCGCCACGACATCCGGCGCCGTGCCGTTCGGCCGCGAAAGGTGGTTCTTCGGCGCCCGGTCGTTCATGAGGAGCCGCGGTTGATCCGGTCGACGGGGGGGTGTTTCTCGCGGCGAATCGGAGAATCGTTGTTCGACGACGCCGAGGTGTTGCGGCACGAGAGTCTCTGCTGCTTCTTCTCGTTTCGCCGCGCGATGATGATTCCGGTCAGCGCGCTGATCGCTTCGCGGACTTCGCGGGCATCGTCATCGGTGACTTCGCCGTC
>SKZB01000221.1 GCA_007127615.1 Phycisphaerales bacterium
ATGAATCCCAGGCGCAGCAGAAAAAAGATGGTGCCGATGACGGCGGGAACGGTGAACCAGACGGCACCGTCATTCATCAGGGCATCGGGCATGGATTGATCTCCTTTTCCATGACACAAGAGTACCAGCGTGCCCAGACGTTCAGATGTCCTCAAACCGTTCCTGCCGGACGAGACGGCCACCGTACATCAATGCAGTCGAATCAAGGTAGCAGAATCCACCGGTGATCGGAAGCAGAGAACCACGTCGGACGACATGCCGGCAGACCGGCATTCGATTCGGATTTTACCGAACTCCCTTGCACACACGAAGTACGACTCGTTGACAACACGGATGGCTCCGGTACCGGATCTCCATCGTGATTCACTCTCACGTTGACCCAGCACAGGAGCGATCACGATGTCACCGATCCCCAAAAATATCACGAACAAAATTCACCCGGACTTCAATCGCTGGTCTGGTCACGCTCGGCGTTGCGGGTGCCGGCGCGCTCTCCGTCGCGCAGCAGCAGATGCCGCCCGGACAACCGCCCGACCGCGATCGTGACCGGGAAGTGACGCACACCGCGATCGTGGTC
Organism: Phycisphaerales bacterium; assembly: GCA_007127615.1. GTDB lineage: Bacteria > Planctomycetota > Phycisphaerae > Phycisphaerales > SM1A02 > SKZB01. The sequence continues at coordinate 578 of SKZB01000221.1, forward strand.
GACCTCTCGACCGACCTCGAAAAGCAGGCGGAAGATTCGCGCGGTCAGCCCGGTCGTCGGGGCATGAGTACGCAACCGGACGACCCGCCCGCCCGGCCGCCGGTGCAGCCCCCTCGGGACCGCGATCGGGAGCAGGAAGAAGACCGCGGGATCGACTGGACGGCCGGTGAATACTCCCACGAGGAACTGATGGAGAAAGCGGGGGAGGAGGTCGAAGTGAGCGGCGAGATTCACAAGCGCGGGGCGATTCGAGGTCTCCGCGTCTTCCACATCGATCGCGTTCACTGAGAATCGGCCTTCTTTCCCATCCACGTGTTCGTTGGGTCGGGTCCATTTTCATGGGTTCGGCCCTTTCTTTTGCCCGACCGGGCGATCGCCCTCGTGATCGATCGCGGACCGCCTTTCGAAATCCGGGGTGAGGCCGAAATGAGGAGCCGTCCCGGTGGGAGCTTGTGAATTTCTGCACGGTGTCGGTTGCGGGATTTCTCACCGCCGTCTATCTTGCCCCTCTGCACGCGACGCGGACGGATCGCGGCGGGCTGCCTTCGGAGCCCGGTCGGGTTCGGGTCGGTGGCGTGCGGCCCGTCGGACACGAGTGGATGGCACCTTCACTTCTCTACACCATCTCGATTCTCGGTGCGATCGCGCTGTATATGCTGCTGCGCCCGCGGAACGTCTCGTGGAAGATCATCGGCGGGTTGCTCGGTTTCGCGGCCTTCGGCTGGTTTCTGGCGGAAATGCCCGCCGTGCTGGCTCCGGATGATGCCGGCCGCCCGGGGTTCTTCTACCTTGTTTTCAGTCTGATCTCGATCGGCTGTGCGGTTCGCATGATCACGCACAGCAAGCCGGTCTATTCGGCGTTGTACTTCGTGCTGATCGTTCTGAGCAGTGCGGCCATGTTCCTGCTGCTGGCCGCAGAGTTCATGGCCTTCGCGCTCGTGATCATCTATGCCGGCGCGATTCTCATTACGTATATGTTTGTCCTGATGCTGGCCCAGCAGTCGCCCGACGCGGACGATCCGACCGGCCAGCCCGAGTACGACCGGCGGGCGCGGGAGCCGGCCGCGGCGGCGATCGTCGGGTTCATCCTCCTGGCGATGCTGGGCAACATGGCGACCGACGGCATCGGCAGCGTCGGTGAGCCGCGCGTGACCGCCGATCGGGCCGCCCTCGAAGCGGTTCAGGATCTCAACCTCATGCCGCTGGATCTGGAAGAGATCGTTGCGGAAAGGAACCCCGGCGCCACGATCGACTGGGATGACAACCGTGAAGCGGTGGTGATCGTGGACGACCGGCCGATGGTGCGGCTGATCCCCGAGGGTGAAGCCTCACCCGAGCTCTTTGAGCTGTCGCTTGATGATGCGCCGGGGAACGTGCAGCGGGTGGGTCTTGCGCTGGTGGCGGTCTTTCCCGTCTCGCTGGAACTGGCGGGCATCATTCTGCTGCTGGCGATGTTCGGTGCGGTGGTGCTGGCACGCCGTCAGATCGAACTCGGTGAGGATGAATTGCGTGAACTCGCGGGCCTGCGCAAGGTTTCGGACTATGACGACGCGGAGGAAGTTACGGGCGGTGGGGGAGGTGACCGCACATGATGACGGCCGATACCCTGCACCTGACGATGGCAACGCTCGAACCGTTCGGTTCGCTGGAGCTTGGGCACTTCATCCTGACCAGCGCGGCCCTTTTCGCGATCGGCATCGTCGGATTCCTGACCCGGCGGAACATGATCGTCATGTTCCTCTGCACCGAACTGATGTTCCAGGCGGCGGCGATCGCGATGATCGCCTTCGGCCGCTTCCATATGGATCTGTCCGGGCAGGTCTTCGTGATTTTTATTCTCACGGTCGCGGCGGCGGAGTCGGCGCTTGCGCTCGCGCTGGTGGTGCTGCTCTTCAGACGGAAGGAAACGCTGAACGCCGAGGCATGGACGGAGTTGCGGGAATAGAAGAATCTGTCGGCCTCCGGCCCGTGGGATCGAGCGACGGGATCGGGCCAACGAAAGAATCCGTGAGAGTTGATGACGATTGAGACCACCCACATGATGACGCTGGCGAACACGGCGGCCGGACCCGGCTGGGCCGGTCTCATCCTGTGGTTTCCGCTCATCTCGCTCGCGCTCTGCGGGCTGTGGTCGATCCTGCGGATCAGGAGCAAGTTGCCGGCATGGACGACCATCGGGTGCCTGGCGCTTTCGTTTCTCACGACCGCCGCGCTCTACGTCGGCTATTCCGAGCCGGTGGTCATCCATCTCTTTGACTGGTTCAATCTGCACTGGGGGACCGGCGCGGAGGCGGGATCGTTCGTCGCCAACTTCTCGCTCTACGTCGATTCGCTGACGCTGCTCTGGATGCTGTTCGTGACGGGGCTGGGCACGCTGATCGCGCTGTACGCGAGTGAATACATGGAGCCGGATGTCGGCAAGGGTTACGCGCGATTCTTTGCCGGCGTGAGCGTGTTCCTGTTCGCCATGTCATGCCTCGTGATGGGCGACAACCTCGTGCTGCTCTACCTCGGCTGGGAAGGCGTGGGTTTCGCCTCGTACTGGCTGATCGGCTACTACTACACGAAACCCAGCGCGGTCGCGGCGGCGAAAAAAGCGTTCATCATGAACCGCATCGGCGACCTGGGGCTGGCCCTGGCCATTTGGTTCATCTGGCTCAATTTCGGCACCGTCGAGTACGCCGACCTCTTTGGGGTGATCACCACCGGCGCGTATCTCACCGAGGCCGGTGGCTGGTCGATCGGCGCGATCCCGTTCCTGCTGATGCTCGGCGCGTTCGGCAAGTCGGCCCAGATCCCGCTTTACGTCTGGTTGCCCGATGCGATGGAAGGCCCGACGCCGGTTTCCGCGCTCATCCACGCCGCGACGATGGTGACGGCGGGCGTGTACCTGCTCTGCCGGATGTTCCCGGTGATGCAGCTACACGAATTTGCCCTGCCGACGGTGGCGTGGATCGGCACCTCGACCGCGATCCTTGCCG
>SKZB01000275.1 GCA_007127615.1 Phycisphaerales bacterium
CGAAGAGTTGACGGCGAAGGTCCGCCCCGCCCCGCTGCCGATCGGCCTGGGCGAGGTATTCGGCCTTCAGCTTGGCGAGATCGACGTTGCTGGGACATTCGCTCTTGCACGCCTTGCAGGAAAGGCAGAGATCGAGCGTCCGGTGCGTCTCGGCATCGTTCCAGCCCGGCCGATCGGCCTCGCGCGACAGTTGCCCGGAGATCGCCAGCCGCAGCGCATTGCCGCGGCCGCGCGTCGCGTGTCGCTCGTCCCGGGTGGCGCGGTAGGAGGGACACATCGTTCCGCCCTTGATCTTCCGGCACACCCCCGCGCCGTTACACATCTCGACCGCATGGCCGAAGCCGTCTTCACGGTCGTAACGAAAGAACGTCTCGACGGGGGGAATCTCCGCGTTCGATCGATCGGGCCGAACGCGCAGGCGTTCGGTCATCGGCGCGGGATCGACGAGATTGCCGGGGTTCATGCGGTGATCCGGATCGAAGATCGCCTTGATTCTGCGGAAGGCGTCACAGATCGGCTTGCCGTAAAAGCGTTCGAGCAGATGCGAACGCAGGCGGCCGTCACCGTGCTCACCGGACAGCGCCCCGCCGAAGGTCTTGACGAGATCGGTGACTTCCTCGGCGATGCGCTGCATGGCGTCAAGATCGGCCGGATCGCGCAGATCGATCATCGGCCGGACGTGCAGACATCCGACCGAAGCGTGGGCGTAGTACGCCGCCGTGGTGCCGTATTTTTCGATGATCGCGCGGAACCGGCGAATGAACTCGGGCAGGTGTTTCGGATCGACCGCCGCATCCTCAATGAACGTGAGCGGTTTGCGGCGGCCGGGCAGACCGTGCAGCAGCGGCTCGCCGGAGGCGCGCAGTTTCCACGCCCGGGCGCGTTCTTCCGCACCCGGAAACCGGCGCAACGGGCGGTTCGGGCAGATCCGCTGCAGCGCCGCGATCTGATCATTGAGCGCTTCGCGCGTCTCGGCGAAGTATTCGACGTACAGCAACGAGCCGATCGTTGCATCGAGCATCGCATCGGGCATCGCATCGGGTTCGGTTCCGCGCGGCATGAGCTCGACGTAGCGCCGGCACTCGGCGTTCTCCCGCGCGAGGTTGATGACGACATCGTCGACGAGTTCAACCGCGGCGGGTCCGGTTTCGAGGATCGCGTTGACGGATTCGAGGGCCGCGTCGACATCGGGAAAGGCGAGGATCGCCAGTTCGCGCTCCTTCGGAACGGGTACGAGCGAGAGCGTTGCGCCGAGTGTCACGCCGAGTGTGCCCTCGGCGCCGCAGAACAGATGCGCGAGGTTGACGCGGTCAAAGGTGCCGGGCGTGGAAGCGCGGCGCTGGGCGAGCAGCAGGTCGAGGTTGTACCCGTCCACGTGCCGCAGAATCTTCGGGTACGCGCGGTCGATCTCGTCCGCGATGGCGTCGATGACGTCGAACACCGCGCGGGTGAGAGTGGCGATCCCGGGATCGCGCTCGGAAGCGCCTTCATCGAAGCGGAAGCGCCGCCCGTCCGCGAGGATGACGTCGAGCCCGAGCAGGTGGTCGACGGTGCGGCCGTAGCGAACGGAGTACGCGCCGGCGGAGTTGTTGCCGATCATCCCGCCGAGATTGGCGTGCGCCGCGGTGGCGACGTCGGGTGCGAACATGAGCCCGTACCGCGCCAGATGCTGATTGAGATGCGCGAGCACGATCCCGGCTTCGACTTCGGCGGTGCGCGCCGACTCATCGACGTGGAGCAGTCGATGGCAGTGCGCGGAGAAGTCGATGATGACGGCACGGTTGACGGTCTGGCCGGCGAGCGAAGTTCCCCCGCCCCGCGGCAGAAGCGGCAGGCCGCGCTCCGCGCAGAACCGGACGGTCCGGACCACATCTTCAATCGACGCGGGGATCACCACGCCGATCGGTTCGACCTGGTAGAGACTCGCATCGGTGGCGTAGAGCAGCCGGTTGTGGTGATCGAGGCGAAGTTCGCCGTCAAGCTGCGGCCTCAGTTCTTCCAGGAAATCCGGATCGATCGCGCCGGCGGAATCACCCGCACCCTGCAGCACCGGCAGGCGCATCGGTGAGCTTTCCCGGTCGGTGGTCAATCAGAACTCCAGCGCACGGATCGCCTCTTCGATATCCTTCTTGAACCGCTCGACGTAATCATCGATCACACCGACGTGCAGGGTATGCACCACGCCGTCGGCGCGAATGATGACCGCGGTGGGAATGCCCTGCACGTTGTACGCCGCCGCGGCCGCGTCGGTGTAATCCATCAGGACGGGCAGGGTGAAGTCGCGCTCGTCCCAGAACCGCTGCGCGCTTTCCCGTCGCGAGATGATCGCCGCTTCGCCCTGATCGGCGTTCTCCCAGACGTTCACGGCGTAGATGCGCACCGGCAGTCGTTCTTCATCGATCCACTGCTGAATCTCGTGCAGCATGGGCAGCGTGTGAACGCACGGGCGGCACCAGGTCGCCCAGAAGTCGAGCACGATCACCCGACCTTCGAGTTCTTCGAGCGAAACGAGCTCACCGTCAAAGGTCTCCAGCTCAAAGTTCGGCGCCGGCTCACCGATCACATCACCCGCCACCACGCCGCGCCGTTCTCCGGCCGCCGGTGCTTCCCGCCGCGGGCGGAGCGCCACCAGACGATCGACGCGCGAGCGCTCACCGAGGTCCACCTGCATCATCGCCAGGAGCTCTTCACGCTCGGGCAGCTCATACTCAAACGTGTGGGTGTACCGGAGGATGGTGCCGGCTTCGACGAGTTGACCGCCGAGAATTTCAAGCTCGACGGTCTGAATGAGCTGCGTCTCCGGATCGATCACCATCTCCATGCGTTCAAATTCGCTGGTGAACATGATGATGCGCACCGGTTGATCGTCCCGGCGGATGTCCTCCAGGCCGGTCGGCCGAATCCACGGGGCGCGGCTGTGCAGTTGCATGCAGAGATCGAGCGGGTCCTCCTCGCCGAACGCCAGCGCCAGGTGCGGAAACGGCAGATCCATGAACATGGCCAGAAGGGCGTAGTAGGGAGATCCGTCATCCGTCATGCGAAAGTACGCACCGTCGTTGTCATCGTGGAATGCGGTCACCTCACCGCCGGTCACGAAGATCGTCATATCGCGCCAGTGCAGCCGCGCGGCAGGTCGATCTCCGGCGCCGGCGGCGGCTCCAGCGCCGGCTCTTCCATTGCCGGGGGCGGGGGCGGAGGCGAAGTGAAAGGTCGCCTGGAATTCACGGCCGTCCGCCACGTGACCGTCCTTCTCGATCTCCACGTTGATCGAGCTCGTCACCGTCAGCGCGGGGCGCTCGCGGTAGGCCTGCGCCATTTTCTCCAAAGCCGCGAGGGCGTCGGGATCGGGATCGAGAAACTGTCCGGACGCGGCGTGAACCGGCCCGAGCACGCTGAACAGAATCAGGGTCACGATCGATGGGAAATGACGCATGAGCTCGGCCTCCGGGCAGGATAAGGAACGCGAATCATTGTAGAGAGCCATCGACGCCGGCGGCGGCCTGAGTTTCTCCGGAGAATCAGAAGGCGGCGGCCCGAACGGGCCGCCGCCGGAGCC
>SKZB01000035.1 GCA_007127615.1 Phycisphaerales bacterium
GGAAGAAGTCCCTCTTCCAGCCCCGCCAGCGCGACCGCATCAAACTCCAGCCCCTTCGCCGCGTGCAACGTCATCAGGGTCACCGCGCCGTTCGCCGGATCGATCGCATCGGAGTCGCTGACGAGGGCGACGGATTCAAGGAACGCCGCCAGGGTGGAGCCGGCACGATCACTGCCTTCGCGACCGGGGCCATTACCTTCCGGTGCTTCCCCGGCCGGACGAAACTCCGCCGCCGCGCTGATGAGTTCATTGAGGTTCTCGAGCCGCTCGCGCTCTTCCTCAACCTTGGCGGTGCGGTACTGCTTCTCCATCCCCGAATCGCGAATCACCCGCTCCACCAGATCGGCGAGGGGCGTGCGGCCGCCGAACTCATCGCCGAACTCCTCCACCGCCTCCGCCCGACGATCCGGGATGAGCATCTCTTCGTGCCCCGGAGCATCCCCCCCCGGAGCATCCCCGGCCGGCATGGCCGCTCCGCGCGAGGCGGCCCGTGCGTCCATCGCGCGCCACGCTTCGACCATGTTCACGAAGTTCTGAACCGCCTTCACCGCCCGCGTGGTCAGATCGCCGATGGTGTCGACCTGCCGCATGGCATCGAAGAGGCCGAGCTGGTTTTGAATCGCGTGAATCTCGATGCGATCCAGCGTCGTCCTGCCGATGCCGCGCGTGGGCGTGTTGATGATGCGTTTGAGCGCGACTTCATCGTTCGGATTGGTGATGATCCGCAGGTAGGCCAGAGCATCCTTAATCTCCTTCCGGTCGTAGAAGGCCGTACCGCGCGCGATCACATAGGGAATCTGTCCGCTGCGAAACGCTTCTTCCATGACGCGGCTGAGGGCGTTCACGCGGTAAAGGACCGCCATTTCCTTCCAGGGGACGTTGTTCTCTTCGCGCAGCTTACGGAACTCTTCGATGATGAGCTGCGCTTCGTGGTGTTCATCACGACAGGTGATGACGGTCGGCTTTTCACCGTCCTCGAGTTCGGTGTGCAGGTCCTTGTGCTTCCGCTGCCGGTTCCTGCGGATCAGCGTGTCGGCGGCCTTGACGATGTGACCCGTTGAACGGAAGTTCTGCCCCAGCGGCACGATCGACGCTTCGGAGTAGTGTTCCTCGAACTCCATGATGTTGCGAATATCCGCGCCGCGCCACCCGTAGATCGACTGATCGGGGTCGCCCACAACGCAGATGTTCCGGTGGGCCGCCGCCAGCGAATGCGCGATGATGAACTGCGCGTGGTTCGTGTCCTGGTATTCATCGATCATCAGGTAGCGGAACCGCTCCTGCAGTTCGGCGCGAACGCCTTCATGATCGCGGATCAGCTTCGCCATCATCAGCAGCAGATCATCGAAGTCGACCGCGTCGTGCTGACGAAGAATCTTCTCGTACTGCGCGTAAACCTTCGCGACGGAGCGCGTGTAGAACTCGTTCGCCTGCGCGGCAAATGCCTTTGCATCGAGGAGTTGGTTCTTGGCGCTACTGATGGCGGAGCCGACGCTGGCGGGCGTCCAGTTCTTTGAATCGAGCCCGGCGATCTTCAGCGCCTGCTTGATCGCTTCACGCTGATCGCCGGTGTCGTAGATTGAATAGTTCTCCGCCAGCCCGATGAGCGGCGCGTAGCGCCGCAGCAGACGCGCGCAGAAGGAGTGGAACGTCGCCACGGTCAGGCCGCGCGCGCCCGGCAATTCCGGCGGGAGCAGGCGCTCGATGCGCTCGCGCATCTCCGCCGCCGCCTTGTTGGTGAAGGTCAGGGCGAGAATGCGGTACGGCGCGACGCCCGAGGCGATCAGGTGCGCGATGCGGCGGGTCACGACGGTCGTCTTGCCCGAACCCGGCCCGGCGAGGACCAGCAGCGGACCATCGGTGTGCCGGACCGCCTCGCGCTGGCGTTCGGTGAGCCCTTCGAGAAGTGTTTCCTGGGCCGTGGTCGACGAAGTGTGCATCGAGGTGAGTCTAGCGTCGCTCCGGGCAATGCGGGGAAGTCCACAGGCCGGAGTCACATGAAAGTGCCATTTCCCGGCCGGAACCACAAGATATGCGGCTGTCGACACCAGTTGACAGGTTGTCCACCCAACCGATGGGGGTCAGCGGAAAAATTGACGTCGTGGTAAAGTGGGCCCCGACCGGCACTTAGCTCAACCGGTGGTAAAATAGAGAAAAACACCAGATTCTGAGCGCAAATTTCTTGCGTGCCCAAGATGTGGTATTATCATTGGCGTGTCGGTCGAGATCGTCCTGATCACGCCGCCGAATGTGGGAACGGGGCTTGCGAGAACCCGTCGCGGCAACGATCCGCGGCACCCCTCGCCGGGCCGGTCCGTCTTGGGCCCGATCCCGTCCACCATCCGGCCGCCATGGCAGCCGATCACCCCGACGGTGGGTTTCGTTTAAGTCGCGGCCGTTCGTCAGCCACCGTGGACATAAGGACCGTGGACATAAGGATGGACACGCGGCGGACACAGGCAGGATGGACACAGGATGGACAGATGGACTTGGGCTGGGAGCACACTCTCGTCTGGCCACGGCCTGCTGCACGCCACGCGAAGACGTTTCGCGCGCTCGTCGACCGGTTCCGATCACTGACTTCGCTTGGAGGGAAGGAAACATGACCGTACTTTGCGACACTCAGATCCGAGAACTCGTCGGCATTGAGCCGTTCGAAGACAACGAAAAACGCGCCGGCCGGGTTTCCTTCGGCGTGTCTTCCTACGGCTACGACGTGCGCGTCGGCACGCTGTTCAAGATCTTCACCAACGTTGCGCCGCACGGCGGGCAGACGATCGTCGATCCGAAGTCCTTTACCGAGGACATGTTCATCACGATCGACACGAGAGATACGGGCAAGGATCACGTGATCATCCCGCCGAACTCCTTCGCCCTCGCCGAAACCGTTGAAACGATTGATGTCCCGCGCGATGTGCTGGCGATCTGCGTCGGCAAGAGCACCTACGCCCGCTGCGGAATCATCGTCAACGTTACGCCGCTCGAGCCGGAGTGGCGCGGCAAGGTGACGATCGAGATCTCGAACACGACGCCCCTGCCGGCCAAAATCTACGCCAACGAAGGGATCGCGCAGATGATCTTCCTCCAGGCCGAACGCACTTGCGCGGTGAGCTACGCGGACAAGAAAGGCAAGTATCAGGATCAGACGGGACTGACCCTGCCGATGGTGGATTGACCGGCCCGATGCATCGTGGACCGCCGCGGTGTTCCGCAACTTTCGAGAGCGAATGCGCCCGACACCACGCGAAAATGATCACTCATCCCTGAAGATCGCCGCAGGGGTGTCCTTTGAGCTCGCAACACATATCTGTCTTTATATTCAAGTAGATCGACATCGCAACACGGCAGTTCTCTTTCGATCATTCAGACGCATGTTGCATCACGTTCCCGGATGACTCGCTTCGCGCAGTGTTGCGGGCCAGAATCGAAGATTGCCGATTGCCAAATACCAAGAGGTTGGATGATATGAAAATTACACGACGATTCACAAAGCCCGGCGTTGATGTTTTTTCCACGGTCGAGTGGACGAAACGCACGAGCCGCATCACCA
>SKZB01000390.1 GCA_007127615.1 Phycisphaerales bacterium
AACTCGATCAGGAGGAACTGCTGCTGGTCGCGCTGGCGATCCTGTTCGGGTTCGTCGGACTGGCCTACTGGATGGAAGTGCCGCTGGTCGTGGGCGCGTTCTTCGCCGGCGTGGCGCTGTCGAGCTTTCCCGTCAACGGCATCGCGCGCGGACAGCTCATCTCACTCAATACCTTTTTCCTGGCGATCTTCTTCGTCTCGCTCGGCGCGATTCTCGTGATGCCGGCCGCGGGTGAGTTCGTCCTGATCGCGGCCCTGACGGCGCTGATTCTCTTCGTCACGCCCCTGCTGGTCGTCCTGACCGCCAAATGGCTCGGTGTGACCACGCGCACCGCCGTCGAGAGCGGGCTCCTGCTCGCGCAGTCGAGCGAATTTTCCATCGTGATCATCATGCTCGGCGTGGGCGCGGGCGCACTCGAACCGGGCATGCTCTCGGTGATCGCGCTCGTCACCATCATCACGATGACGCTCACCACGTTCATCGCGACCGATCGTGTGACGTGGGCGCTCGTGCGCCTGCATCCCTCGGCCCGAACGGAACTCGAGGATCATGATCTGAAGGAACACATCATCATGCTCGGCTGCGGCTCCAACAGCCAGGTTCTGCTCGATCTTCTCCTGCTGCAGAGCCAGCGTGTCGTGGTCGTCGATGAAGATCCCAACACGGTCGAAAAGCTGCGCGGCCGCGGCATCGATGTCGTGCGCGGCGACGGGGCCGACCCGGCGGTGCTCGACTCGGTCGATGCGAGAAAGGCGAGTGTGGTGATCTCCACGATCCGCCGTATCGAAGACAACGAACGCATGCTCGCGCACGTCGGTCAGGATGTGACGGTCATCGTGCGCGTCTTCAGCGAGCTGGAAGCGAAACGCATCGAACGCCGGGGCGGCATCGCCATCCGGGAAGCCGAGGCCGCCGCGGATGACTTTCTCGAATGGTTTCGGGCGCAGTCGGCATGAGCTGACGTCCAGGTGTCTTTCGTGTGATCATCGATAGAGCGTTGCACCGTGTCCGGGTTTGCGCCTATGGTGTCGGCATGAGTCAATCCACCGCCGCCACCGTCACGCCGGAGTTGCCCAAGTGGGATCTGAGCGTGTACTTCAAGAGTCTTGAAGATCCCGCGCTCGATGAAGCGATCAAAGCGTTCCAAGGGGGTCTGGATGAACTCGAACGTGCGCTCGATCAACATGCGGGGCCGGACAAGCCCCCTCACCCGGAGACCGGCCCGGACAGCGCCGCCCCGGCGCTCGAGGCGATCATCGACCGCTTCAACGCGCTGGGCGAACGGGCCATGCTGCTGCGGTCGTACATCTTCGGCCATATCACGACGAATTCACGCGACGAGCGGGCCCAGGCGCGCAACGGCGAACTGCAGCCGCTCATGACGCGGTTCAACACGCTGAACACCCGGCTCAAGGCGTGGATCGGAACGCTTCCGATCGATGCTCTCATCGAGCGACCCGGTGTGCTGGAAGCGCACGCCTTTGCGCTGCGGAACATGCACGCGGAGGCCTCCCGGCTGATGGGCGCCGAGGAAGAGGCGCTCGCGGCCCAACTCGCCGAAACCGGCGGCACGGCGTGGGCGAATCTGTACGGCAACGTCAGCTCGCAGATCGAAGTCGAGCTGGACGGCGCGGCGCTCCCGATGTCCGCGGTGCGGAACCTGGCGCACGATCCCGATCCGGGAACGCGTCACAAGGCCTACCGCGCGGAACTCGAAGCGTGGCGGAAACACGAAGTGGTCATCGCCGCCGCGCTCAACAGCATCAAGGGTGAATCGTCCCTGCTCAACCGCAAACGCGGCTGGGGCGGGCTCCTGAACGAAGCGCTGTTCCGCGCGAACATGGATCAGGTCGCCCTCGACGCGATGATGAACGCGGCCCGCGATGCCTTTCCCGTTTTCCGGCGGTACCTTCGCGCCAAGGCAGCGCGGCTGGGCCACCGGGGCGGTCTGCCGTGGTCCGACCTCTTCGCGCCGGTCGGCGCCCGCGGATCGTGGTCCTACGAAGAGGCCATGAGCTTTATCGAGCGGCACTTTCGCGGATTCTCCGGCAAGCTCGGCGACTTTGCGGTTCGCGCGTTCGAAGAGAACTGGATCGATGCCGCCCCCGCCGGCGGCAAGCGCGACGGCGCGTTCTGCATGGGGACGCGCGGCGATGAATCGCGCATCCTGATGAACTTCAAGCCCGCCTTCGGCTCGGTCGCCACCCTCGCCCACGAACTCGGCCACGGCTACCACAACGTCTGTCTCGCCGAACGCACCCCGCTCCAGCGGCAGACGCCCATGACGCTGGCGGAGACCGCGAGCATCTTCTGTGAGACGATCATCAAGCGCGCGGCCCTGCGTGAAACCGAGGCCGCCGAGCAGCTCTCGATTCTCGAAGCGTCCCTGCAGGGGGCGAACCAGGTGGTGGTGGATATCACGAGCCGGTTCGAGTTTGAGTCCGAGGTGCTGAAGCGGCGGCCGCAGCGGGAGCTGGCGGCCCGCGAGTTCTGCGAGATCATGCTCGAAGCCCAGCGGAACACCTACGGCGACGGGCTCGATGCCGATCAACTCCACGGCTATATGTGGGCCGTCAAGCCGCATTACTACGCGTGGCGATCGTTCTATAACTTCCCGTACATGTTCGGCCTGCTCTTCGGGCTGGGGCTGTACGCGATCTATCAGAAGTCGCCGGAGGACTTTTACGGCCGGTACGATGAGCTGCTCGGCGCCACCGGGCTGGACGACGCGGCAGCGCTCACGGCCGGATTCGGAATCGATATCCGCGACCAGGGCTTCTGGGATGGCTCGCTCGGGGTGATCGAGGAGGACGTGGCCCGCTTTGAGCAGCTCTGCCGGGAGGTTCCGGCCGGCGCAGACGAATAATCGCTGATTGACCGCGATTCTGTGCCGAAAAGCGTTCAAATAGCGTGATCGTGTACGCTCACGTGACCAAACGCGGGTGCCGCCATACTGACCTCACCGGCGGTGGTGGTCATCGTGAGCCGGGCGGCGGCAGGAGCGCCCGAGGCGGATCGACCGGTACAGGTTGTTCTGCGGCGATCGGAATCGGTTCGATCGTCGGATCGCGAGTTGTAAGCGGCGGGTCGGATCGGTACACTATTGCGTTCCGCTCCGTTTATTCGGGGCATCCCTGCCGTCGTGAGTGGGCCGTACGGTTAAGGGAATCTTCAGGAACGCGAAAGCGTTGGACACAAGAGAGCCCGGGATGGCGGCCAGCGCCGTGTCATCCTCACCCCAAGCGCCCTGGTGCGAAGCGGGCGTCAAGTCGTTATTCGTCTTGACCGGCCCACCACCCGATTCGCCGGTGTCGCTGCCAGAAGGAATTTTCGCCATGAGTTCGCTTGTCAAAGATCTGATCGAAGCCGGGATTCACTTCGGTCAACGCCGCAGCAACTGGAATCCGAAGATGGGACCGTACATCTTCGGCACGCGGAACAAGATCCACATCATCGATATCCGTGAGACCATCAAGGGTCTGCTGCTGGCGAAGAAGTTCATTGAGAAGACCGTGGCCGACGGCAAGGATGTCTGCTTCGTCGGAAC
>SKZB01000236.1 GCA_007127615.1 Phycisphaerales bacterium
ATTGAACCGCCGGAGAATCTTCTTGACGGGATCATCGACCGGGGCTCGATCGCGGTGAACGGCGTCTCCCTCACCGTGGCGGAGAGGCGGGAACGATCGTTCGTCGTGGCGCTGATCCCGACCACGCTGGAACTCACGAACCTGGATGAATTGAAGCGGGGGGATCGCGTCAATCTCGAAACCGATTACGTCGCCAGGATCGTGGTCAACTGGCTTCAACGCTACGGTCAGGCCGGCCGGTTCCCGGGGCGAGCCGATTCGACGGTCATGACGCCACCCGCCGGGGCGAGGCCGGATTCTGAGTGACATCCTCCTCGGGCCGGATCGTCCTGAGCGCGTCGGCGATCATGCAGATCATCGTCAGATCGTCGGTCTGGTGCAGCGATCCGCGCTGCGAATCCAGTCGTTGGCGCAGGTGATCGACCATCTGCTCGGGATCGCTCTTTCGGGCGAGATCCTCGAACTCCTGCCGGTACTGAAGTGTGGGCAGTTGTCGTTCGTAGGCGTCGGCGGACTCATCGGGAAACGCCTGTTCGAAGCCGTCGGAGAAGAAAATGACGCGGTCATTGACGGACAGTTCAACATCGATCTGGTCGTAGACTTCGTCCTCGAAGATGCCGAGCAGACCACCGTTGGTTTCGAGTTGTCGGGGCGGGCCGGTTTCGCTGAGATGGATCGGCGGGGGATGGCCGGCGCCGGCGAGCGTCATGATGCGCGTGCGGCAGTTGACCACCGCGTACACCGCCGTGGCGAAGCGAGCGCTCTTCTCCTGCCGGACGATGAGTTCCTGGTTCAGGCGATTCATCACTTCTGCGGGCGGAACGATTCGATAGCTCTGGCCGGAGATTTCCTTCATCAGCAGCGAACGGCTGATCACCATCGTCATCAGCGCTGCGGGAACGCCGTGTCCGACGGCGTCGGCAATGAAGACACCGATGTGGTCTTCATCCAGCCGGGTCAGATCGTAGATATCCCCCGAGACATAATTGGCCGGCCGCCACAGCGTCGCAAATCGAATTCCGTGCAGGGTCGGAATCTCGCGCGGAAGTAACTCGCGCTGCACGATCGCGGCGAGTTGCAATTCGTCGTGCATTCGCGAGACCTCGTTCTCCAGCCCGCCGTGGAAACGTTGCGCCAGCGCCAACTCCTGCCGGAGCTGGCAGAAGTCCGGCTGGCGGTGCAGCATGCCTCGAAACGCAAACAGCAGCGCCTGCGGATCAATCGTCGAGGGCAGAAGCATCGCACTTGAGTGATGCCACACCTTCGCTTCGGACGGTTTGACGCCGAGCACCACGAGCGGAATCGCCCGTTCTTCAATCTGGTTCAGGACGGTCGGCGGCAGCGCGGGTACGGTTTGATCCGACTCCGCCGGCAGAAGCAGGAGAACGGCGTCCGCGAGGGCCAGATCATTTTCACCGATGCGGTCGGCGAGCCTCTGGTGGGTTCGCAGCGTCCCGTTGCTGTCGGCGTGCCGATTCAAACGAACCGCCCATTCGGCGGCAGAGCCCCCGGCACCGGGCTCGGGCGACAACTGTCCGTCAACGATCAAGAGGTTCCAGCGGCTCATGTGGCGGCACGTCCCGTCTGCTGGTCGGATCATGAATCGGCGGTCCGCTGCCGCCCTCCGACTTCAGCATCGGCCTACTTCGCCATCGCCTTGAGACGCTCCAGTTCAAGTTCCACCCGATCGTTGACGCGTACACCGAGTCTGCGGATTGATCCGGCTTCCAGTTCAATCGCGAACCGGGCCGGCCGTCCACTCCGATAACGCTGCAGGCGATCCTCGTACGCCGCCTGGGTTTCGTCTTCCTGACGAAGCGGTTCGGCTTCCATCTCGTGCATGGCAACGACCACGCCGCGCGAATCCAGAAAGATCAGATCCATATCGATCAGGCAATCCTTCATCCAGAACCAGCGCGTCTGCGCTTCGGGAAACACAAAGAGCATCCCGCCCTGGTCCGGAAACTCCGTGCGGCCACCCATCCCCCGGGCGCGGGCGGCATCATCCAGCGCCAGCTCCATTTCAAAGGATTCATCGTTGATCGTGATGATCGAGACGTCGGCTTGATTGCACCCGACGGGCAGGAGCCATGCGATCAGTACAAGCAGGATCAGGCGGAAATGAGCCATCGGTGATCATCCTCGGTGAAAGTGACGGGTTGCTCGGGAAGCGTAGCCGGTTGAAACGCTTCAAGGAAATCACGCGCCGAGAGGGCGGCGCGGCCGGTTCCGGGGCCGGCGTTGATGCCGCACCATCCGGCGATCAGGGCGATGATTCTTTCGACCGGCACGCCCGTCTCCCGGTAGATCAGGAGGCGCGTATCGCCATGGCGCTTGGCCAGCCGGCGCCCGTCCGGCCCCAGAACCAGCGGGACGTGCCACCACTGCGGCAGCGGAAGACCGAGCGCTTCGTAGATGAGCTGTTGCCTCGCCGCCGAGGGGAGCAGATCCACACCGCGCACCACGTCCGTCACCCCTTGCCGCGCGTCATCGACGACCACCGCCAACTGGTACGCCGGCGTGCGGGATTTGGTCCAGAGAACGAAGTCGCCGACTTCCCGGCCGGGATTGCGGGTGACGGTTCCGGCAAACCGGTCGTCAATCGTGATCGGTCGATCGGGAACCAGAAACCGGTAATTGGTCGCGCGGGGGTGAAACTCGAATCGCCCGGTTTCGGCCCGCGCGGGCCTGAGCTCCGGGGGAAACCTCAATTCGTGCCGGTCATCCCCTTCATCCCCTTCACCCCCCTCATCCCCTTCATCATGGGGCGCGGAAGCGGCTTCGGCAATCTGCCGGCGGGTCAGCGGGCACGAGAAGATGTGACCCCGGCGACCGAGCTGCATCATGGCCCGTTCGTAAGGCGTGAGATCCGCGGATTGAAGCAGGGGTCCTTCATCCCAGTCGATTCCCAACCAGCGCAGCAGGTCGATACTCTGCTGAACCGATTCGGGCTTCACGCGTGGCCCGTCAAGATCCTCAATTCGCAGGAGAATCCGCCAGCCCGCCTGCCGCGCCAGCGCCCAATTGATCAGAAAGGTGCGCGCGTTGCCGAGGTGAAGGGCCCCGGTGGGCGAGGGGGCGAGCCGGGTGACCGGTTTCGGCGGGGGGTGTGCGGCGGGGCTGGTCATGGACGGTGACGATGATATAGTGGCGTCTTTCCCCCGCGTGGCGGATGATGCATGGAGGTTGCCGCATGGACAAGATGGCCCCAGAAGCCGTTGAGCAGAAGCTCGAAGAATACTCCGAATGGTCGCAAAGCGGCGACTCGATTCAGCGGACGTTCAACTTCGACGATTTCGTTGCGGCGATTGCGTTCGTCAACAAGATCGCCGACCTCGCAGAGAGCCAGCAGCACCATCCCGACATCATGATCCGTTACAACAAGGTCACGTTGACGCTGAGTACGCACGATGCGGGCGGACTGACCGACAAGGACTTTGAGTTCGCCGGGGCGGCCGATCAGCTCGCCTGAAGGACGCCGGAACGAGTTCAGAGGCACGAAGGCACGGAGGCAATGGGCGACGAAGTGGCGGCGTGACGGTAAAT
>SKZB01000068.1 GCA_007127615.1 Phycisphaerales bacterium
CGCAGCCGCTTTTACCTCTGGGTGCAGCGCGTATCGGTCGTCCTGGCGTGGACCGTCGGGGCACTGCTCGCGCTGATCGCCTTTGATTTTGCCCTGCGATTGCCCGGCGCCATGCGGTTTGCCCTGCTCGTGGGGGCCCTGACGGCCCTGGTGATCGCGATCTGGCGGTATCTGCTGGTGGCGCGGAAATTCGCCCCGACCCTGACCCAGATCGCCCTGCGTCTTGAGCGGCTCATGCCGGGCGTGTCGGGACGACTGGCGTCCTCCGTCGAGTTTGCCGTGGCGGGGACCGACCGGGTGAACCCGTTGGCGGCACGCTCGGTGCGGGAGACGCAGTCACGCCTGACCGGCGAGAAACTTCGCGCGGTGATGAACCCGCGCCATACGCTGCGCGATGTCGGTATTCTGCTGCTGCTGTTGCTCGCGGGCGGCGGCTGGGCCGGCATGAATCCCGCCGCGGCGGAGACCGGTCTCAAGCGCCTCCTGTTGCCCTTCGGCGAAACCGCCTGGCCGGCGCGAACGGGTGTGGCATCGCTCATGCACGAGGTCGTCGGCGAGCCGCGTGTGCACCCGCGCGGCCAGGCGCTGCCGCTTCGGGCGGAGGTCACCCGCGGCGACGAGGCCATGCGCATCACCGCCCACTACCGCTTCCGGACGGATGACCACTGGCAACCCTGGCAGCAGGCGGTCCTCACGCGGCAGGGCACATCGGCCGTCCACGAGCGGCTCATCGATTCCAGCGCGGATGAACTGGAGGTGTCTTTCTCCACGTTCGATGACCGCACCGAAACCGAGCGCGTTCGAATCGTTCCGCCGCCCGCAGTGCGCCGCGCCTCGGTCACAATCACCCCGCCGAGCTACGCCGCGGAGCATCAATCAACCTACCGGGCGCAGCTTGGCACCGGGCTCGACGGTCGCGCGGTGACCAGCACCGCCTCACTCATCGGTTCGCAGGTCGACATGACGATCGAACTCAACAAACCCCTTCCCGTGCCGGACGGCGTTGATGCGCGCGACCGCTGGCTGATGCGCACGTTCGATTGGGCCGAAGCGGAGGTGCGGCCGGCGTTCGTCGTCGATCCCGATCGGCCGAACCACTGGCGGTTGCGCTGGACGCTGCGGGACACCACCGTGCTGGCATTGGCGCTGTTCGACGAGTACGGGTTGCGCAATGATGAATCGATTACGTTTCGTATTGAAGCCGTCGAGGATCAACCGCCGAGTGTGACGATGACGGAACCCGATTCGGATCGCGCGGTGCTGGCCACCGCGGTGATCCCGCTCCGCGCTGAAGCGCAGGATGACGTCGCCGTGACGCGCGTGAGCATTCTCGCGCGGAAGCAGGCGTCGGGATCGAGCGAAGTCGGCGAAGCGGTGCTCTGGCGGCGCGATCGCACGGTCAACGAGCCGAGCGGCCGGCTGAACGCGGAGATTGATCTCGGCCCACTGGATCTGAACGAAGGCGATCAGATTATCCTGCGCGCGACGGCGGAGGATGCGTACGAGGTGGACGGGGAAACGCACGGCGTCGTCGAGTCATCCCCCCGACGTCTGCGGGTGATCAGCGAGCTGGATTTTTCGACCCAACTTCGCCGGCAACTCAATGCCGTGCGGCAGAATGCCATCCGCATCGAAGGGCAGCAGACCGAACTTCAGGACACGGTCGAAGAGGAGGGTATCCCGCCGGGCGTTGAGCGCGCTCAGGCGCAGATCGCGGAGCGCATCGCTTCGCAGCGGGAGGCGGTGGAAGAGATTCACCAGCAGATGCGCGACAATCGACTGGACGATCCGGCGCTTGATCAATTGTTCGACCAGTCAGCGGATTTGCTCGACTTTGCCGGGCGGGCCTCGGCCCGGGCGCTCGACGAGATGGCGGCCGGTGCGGACGAAGTGGACATCGCGCAGGCGCAGCAGGAGGTGCGCGAAGAGCTGCGCGACCTCATCGAACTGCTGGATCGGGATGAAGACACCTGGGTGATCACGCGGCAGCTCGAAGGGCTCATGCGCGAACAGCAGCGGCTGGCGGACGAAACGGACCGGCTCGCCCGGCAGACGATGGGTCAGTCGCGGGATGAACTGTCCGAGGAAGACCTCTCGGAACTCGATCGGATCGCGCGGCGTCAGCAGGATCTGCGGGAACAGGCGCAGCAGCTCATCGAGGATCTCCGCCAGCGCGCCGAGAGCATGGAGGATGTCGATCCGCAGGCGTCAAGCGGTTTGCGCACCGCGGCCAGCACCGGTGAGCAGCGCGAACTCGACCGCGATATGGAAGCCGCTTCGGAACAGGCGGAACAGAACCAGCTCCGCGGCGCGCAGCGCAGTCAGCAGGCCGCTTCGGAAACCATGCAGCGCATGATGCAGGACATTGAGGAGTCGAACCGGTTGCGGGCCGAGCAGCTCCTCCGACAGCTCGCCTCACTGATCGAGTCGATCGAGCGGCTGATCACGGTGCAGGAAAATGAACTGATGGCCCTGGCGCAGGCGGAGCGATCAGATGACTTCTCCGGCCGGGACCGGGCGATGATCCGTCTGAACCAGAACACACAGGCGGTGGCGGCGGAAGCGCGCCATGCCGGGCCCGACGCACGACGGATCGCCCGCGCCCTCGACCGGGCCGGCGACGCGCAGGGTGCTGCCATCACCGCATTGCGGGCCGATCCCATTCGCGCGCAGGACGCGGAAGACGCCGAGAATCGTTCGCTCGAACAACTGCGCGAAGCGAAACGGCTGGCGGAAGAACTCGAGGAGCAGACCCAGGAGGATGAACTCCGTCGCCAGCGCGAGGAACTGCTTGATCGATACCGTGAACTCGCGGAAGAACAGGTCGCCCTGCGCGAACAAACACTGGAGCTGAAGGGCATCGACGAGCTCAATCGCCGGCAGATCGTCGAAGCGAGGCGTCAGGCGACACGGCAGGATGCCATTCGAACCGCTCTCGACGATCTGCAGCGGGCCACCGACGAGATCATGGATTCTGCGATCTTCTCCCACGTCCACCGGCGGATGGATCGCTGGGCACGTGAGGTGGCGGAACAGTTACAGAACGGCACCGTTGATCTCGACACGACGGATCGCCAGCAGTGGATTGCCCGGAGTCTCGGTCGTTTGATCGAGGCCCTGGAGGAAGCGATCGCCCCGCCGGATGACTTTGACGATGGTGAAGGGCAGGACGGCGAAGGCGGGGCCGGTGGTGATCAGTTGATCCCCCCGATGGCGGAACTGCGTCTCCTGCGGGGGATTCAGGAGGAGGTCTATAATCAGACGCGGAACCTCAACCAGCGCGATGATCTGGCCGAAGCGCAGCGACGGCAGCGACACCGCGGACTGGGAGAGCAGCAGCGCGAACTGCTCGAACTCGGCCGGGAACTGCTGGAGCAGATGCTGCAGCAGCGACCACCGGGCGCGGGTACACCGCCGCAGTAACGATTCGGATGATGATCTGGATCGTTGCCGGATCATGCCGGATCATGCCGGATCATGCCGGATCAGCGCGCAGGAAGGAGCGAATGAAGATGTCCGAAGAACAATCCGGGTTAATCCGAAC
>SKZB01000213.1 GCA_007127615.1 Phycisphaerales bacterium
AGGACGCAGCTCCACGCGACAAGAAGGTTGATCGCCGCGCCGATGAGCAGGAAGATCGCAATCAGCCGTATTGTTCGCTTCACCGGATACCTCCCCGGAATCGCCGGACTTGGGGGAACGCATCAGATTCGTCCGCTGCGTTGGTCGGCCGGGGCTCCGGCCCCGGCTCGCGCCGGCGGCGGGTCGATTACGCTTCGCGTTCGATGACGACGTTCTCCCGGTTTTCGTCGAAGGTGATGCGCTTCACCGGCTTGCCCTCAATGACGCGCTGGCCGCACTTCGCGCAGGTCGAGGCGTTCTCATCGGCCCAGAATTCCTTCATCGCGCGGCTGAAGTGATCGACGATGTCCGCGCAGTCAAACTCCAGATCGTGCACCAGCTCGTGACACTCCTCACAGTAAAACTGCAGGTGTTCCATCTCCCCGGCCGGGCGGACGCGCTCGACCACCACGCCGATGGTTTCCGGCGGCCGGGTCGGAGAATGCGGCACCCCGCCGGGAATGAAAAACGTCTCCCCTTCACGCACGACGACGTCCTTGATCTCGCCGTCCTGAATGATGCGCACGACAATATCGCCCTGAACCTGGTAGAAGTATTCCTCGGAGTCGGTCACGTGGAAATCGTTCCGGGCGTTCGGCCCGCCGATGACCATGACGAAGAAATCCCTGCCGTCGTAGAGATACTTGTTCGAAACCGGCGGGCGGAACTCAGCGCGATGTTCCTCGACCCACTTGAGAATGTTGATCGGGGGCATACACCGGGTTGGTTTGGACGTGGTTGTCGCCATGATCGGACCTCCGTGGGCTTGAGTTGTTCTTCCACTCAAGTATAGACGGCGGGGCGATCAGCGTGAAGGCGCGGGGCGGGTGGAGAAGCGGCGGCAGACGATGAACATCGGGCCATATCCGCCGGGCTCGTCCTACCCGACGTCCACTTCCCGTCCCGCCGCGCTCGATCGGTAGATCGCCTCCACGATCGCCTGCACATTGCGGCCGGCCTGAGCGCCGGACTCTGGCGGCGCGCCGGTCTGGAGCAGGTGCGAGAACGCGCGGTGCTGGCCGCGCCACGCTTCGTTCCAGGGATCTTCGTGTTCCACCGGCTGCGCTTCGTCGATTACTTTGCCGTCACGTTCGGTCGTGACGACCAGCTGGGGGCTCCAGAGATCGAAAAAGCATCCGCCGCGCGTGCCCAGGAGGGTGATCCCGTCGGGCATCAGGTCGGCGGGCTGGTTTGACGCCCACGCCACGTTGAGCTCGAGCGCGAGACTCTCATCGAATCGCACGAGCGCGGTCGCGGCATCCTCGACATCAAAGACGCCGTTGGGATCGGGCGGGCCCGCCCACATCTCTTCGTACCGGTACGCTTCAATCGGCGCGCCGAAGCGGCTCTGACAGATGCCGCTGACGCGTGCGGCCCCTTGGCGCTGCGTGAGGTGCATCACCAGATCAATCAGGTGCACGCCGATATCGATCAGCACCCCGCCGCCGGACTGCGAGCGGGTGGTGAACCAGCGTCCGAGTCCCGGAATGCCGCGCTGGCGGAGCATGGTCGCGCGCACGTGGTAGATCTCGCCGAGTACTCCGGAAGCCATCAGCTCTTCAACGGCGGCCACCTTTGGCGCATACCGGCAGACAAAGCCCAGTTGCACGAGGCGATCGGCGCGTCTTTCCGCGCTGATGATCGCATCGCAATCGGCGAGCGTGAGGGCCATCGGCTTTTCGATCAGCACGTGTTTGCCCGCTTCCAGGGCTCGGATCGCGTACTGGCGGTGGAGCGTGGTGGGCAGCGCGATCACGACGCCGCGAATGGAATCGTCAGAGAACAGATCCTCCACATCCGTGGTGGAGCGCTTCGCGTTGAACTCCCGGGCGAAGCGATCTGCCTGCTCCTTGTTGACATCGCAGACGGATTCGAGGCGTCCGCCGAGTTCGCCGATCGCACGGGCATGTTCCCGCGCAACGCGTCCGGCTCCGATGAGGGCGAGATGCTGCGGCCGGTCGGTCATCACACTCCACTGAGCCGGATTCAGTTTGCCGGACTGCCTGCGATCTTGCCGATGGTGCGGAATTTCTGGTAGCGGCGTTCGACGAGCGTCTGCGGCTTGAAGCGTTTCAGTTCGCGCAGCCGTTCGACGATCCAGCGCTGGAGCAACTCCGCCGCCCCCTGTGTATCGCGGTGCGCGCCGCCAAGTGGTTCCCGGATAACCTCGTCAATCAGGCCGTTCTTCATATTGTCGCGCGCGGTCAGGGCGAGTCCATCGGCCGCAGCGCGGTTGGTCTCTTCGTTGGCGGCCTTCCAGAGGATCGCGGCGCATCCTTCGGGACTGATGACCGAGTACCAGGAGTACTCGAGCATGCCGACGCGGTCCGCCACGCCGATCCCGAGCGCGCCGCCGGAGCCGCCCTCGCCGATGACGACACTGACGATGGGCGTCCTGATTCGCGCCATCTCTCGGAGGTTGACGGCAATCGCCTCCGCCTGGCCGCGTTCTTCCGCCTTGATGCCGGGGTAGGCGCCGGGGGTGTCGATGAACGTGACGATCGGCAGGTTGAACTTTTCCGCGAGCTTCATCTTGAGCAGGGCCTTGCGGTACCCTTCGGGGTGAGCGCAGCCGAAGTGACAGGCGATCTTTTCCTGGGTGGACTTGCCCTTCTGGTGGCCGACGATCATGACCTTGTGCGGGCCGATGCGGCCGAGGCCGGTGATGATCGCGGGGTCATCGCCGAAGTGCCGGTCGCCGTGCAGTTCGCGGAAGTCGCGGCACATGGCGGCGATGTAGTCCGAAGTCTGCGGCCGGGCCGGGTGCCGGGCCACCCGGACCGTATCCCACGGGTTGAGATCGGTGTACAGCTTGGCGAGGAGACTGTCGCGGCTCGATCGGAGACTGGACAGTTCGTCGGCATACGACTCCGCATCGTCGCGGGTGGTGAGCCTTTCGATCTGCTCCTCGAGATCCGTGACGGGTTGTTCGAAGGCGAGCGTGTAGCTGCCGGTATAGCCGTTTGCCATGGACCATAGGGTATCGCCACCGATGTGTCAGGTACAGTGGCCGGGGGGAGAGGCCTCAGGATATGCCGGGCGCGTGCCGCTTTCGCGGCGGCGCTCGCGTATGATGCGGGAATGCCCGGTCTGGTCGAAGATCTTGCTCTGCTCATCGAACGCGGCGGGTACGTCATGGTGCCGCTGCTGGCGCTGAGTGTGATCAGTCTCGCGCTGATTCTGGAGCGCACGCTCTTCTGGGCGCGGCTTCACCGACAGCACCGGGTCGCCCGACTGAAGATGCTGACCGATGCCCTCAGGCGGGGTGACCGGAAGCGCGCGGAAGCGTTGATCGATGTCGATCGCTCGCCCTACGCCGAAGTGGCGCGGCAGATGCTGAAGCACGGGTCGACCGATTCGGTTGCGGTCGAAGCGGTCGCCCACCACCGGCCCAGGCTGGACCGGTTCATGATCGCTCTGTCCACGATTATCACCGCCGCGCCGCTCCTGGGAAGTCTCGGCACGGTCATCGGAATCATTCAG